>NZ_JPII01000043.1:0-417 GCF_000832025.1 Shewanella sp. cp20
GCCGTTGATGGTGACAGTGATTTTCTGCTCGCTGCCATCGACGCTATGGACGATTAAGGTATCGGTTAGGTGTTCACCGGATTTCAGCCCCTGAATGGCGGCTTGCGAGTTATCGGCGGTGTAGGTCCAGTGGCCATGCTCGTTGATAGTGAGGCTGCCAAACTGACCTTGTAACGAGCTGGCGGTAAATTGGTTTTGTCCGCTGTCAGCATCGGTGACGGTGAGCGCGCCATCGACCCTCAGTTGTCCCTGATACTGGCCTCTATCTTCGGTCACTGTCCCCGTTGAAGTGCCGCCGATCACGGCTCTGTCGTCGGTACCGTTGATGGTGACAGTGATTTTCTGCTCGCTGCCATCGACGCTATGGACGATTAAGGTATCGGTTAGGTGTTCACCGGATTTCAGCCCCTGAATGGC
>NZ_JPII01000044.1:0-2448 GCF_000832025.1 Shewanella sp. cp20
TGCATCGGTGATCGTTAGCTGTCCACTGCAATGGATCATATTGGCCAGGAATGACACGGGTGAGTAGGTATTGACATCTTCAGTGACATGACCTGTGTCGACGCCACCAATCACGGCTTTGTCGTCGGTGCCGTTGATGGTGACAGTGATTTTCTGCTCGCTGCCATCGACGCTATGGACGATTAAGGTATCGGTTAGGTGTTCACCGGATTTCAGCCCCTGAATGGCGGCTTGCGAGTTGTCGGCGGTGTAGGTCCAGTGGCCGAGTTCGTTGATGGTGAGGGAACCGTATTGGCCCTGAAGCGAACTGGCGGTAAATTGATTTTGCCCGCTGTCGGCATCGGTGACGGTGAGCGCGCCATTGACGCGGAGCAGCCCCTGGTACAGGCCTCTGTCTTCGGTCAGCGTACCCGTTGAAGTGCCGCCAATCACGGCCTTGTCGTCGGTGCCATTGATGGTGACGGTGATTTTCTGCTCGCTGCCATCGACACTATGGACGATTAAGGTATCGGTTAGGTGTTCACCGGATTTCAGCCCCTGAATGGCGGCTTGTGAGTTGTCCGCCGTGTAGGTCCAGTGGCCATGCTCGTTGATAGTGAGGCTGCCAAACTGACCCTGTAACGAGCTGGCGGTAAATTGATTTTGTCCGTTATCGGCATCTGTGACGGTGAGCGTGCCATCGACGCGGAGCTGCCCCTGGTACAGGTCTCTGTCTTCGGTCACCATCCCTGTCGAAGTGCCGCCGATCACGGCTTTGTCGTCGGTACCATTGATGGTGACGGTGATTTTCTGCTCAGTGCCATCGACGCTATGGACGATTAAGGTATCGGTTAGGTGTTCGCCGGATTTCAGCCCTTGAATGCTGGCTTGCGAGTTGTCGGCGGTGTAGGTCCAGTGGCCGAGTTCGTTGATAGTGAGGCTGCCAAACTGACCCTGTAACGAGCTGGCGGTAAATTGATTTTGTCCGTTATCGGCATCGGTTACCGTCAGGGCACCATCGACTCTCAGTTGGCCTTGGTAGAGATCTCTATCCTCGGTCACCGTCCTCGTTGAAGTGCCACCAATCATGGCCTTGTCGTCGGTGCCGTTAATGGTCACGGTCACCTTTTGCGCTGTGCCATCGACCGAGTGCACCAGTAAGGTTTCGGTGAGCGACTCACCAGCTTTCAGCCCTTGAATCGCAGATTGTGAGTTATCGGCGGTGTAGGTCCAGTGGCCATGCTCGTTGATAGTGAGGCTGCCAAACTGGCCTTGTAACGAGCTGGCGGTAAATTGGTTTTGTCCGCTGTCGGCATCGGTTATCGTCAGGGCACCATCGACTCTCAGTTGGCCTTGGTAGAGATCTCTATCCTCGGTCACCATCTCTGTCGAAGTGCCGCCAATCACGGCCTTGTCGTCGGTACCGTTGATGGTGACAGTGATTTTCTGCTCGCCGCCATCGACGCTATGGACGATTAAGGTATCGGTTAAGTGATCGCCGGATTTCAGCCCTTGAATGGCGGCTTGCGAGTTGTCGGCGGTGTAGGTCCAGTGGCCGAGTTCATTAATGGTGAGGGAGCCGTATTGGCCCTGTAAGCTAGTAGCAGTGAATTGGTTTTCTCCACTATCGGGATCGGTCACCGTCATTTGCCCTGTGGTTTGAAGCTGCCCGGCGTTAATTTTTTTATCTTCTGTCACCGACCCACTTGCTATGCCGTGGATGAGGGCGTGCTCATTAGTCCCATGAACTTCTATGGTCACAATCTGACTGACTGGTTGCCCAGAGCTATCGGTAGCAGTGACTCTAAAGGTATCGATGGCAACTTGACCTGAATGCAGCGAGAGAGTATTGGGTGATGTATTGTCCAGCTTATACTGCCAGACACCCGTATCGGGATCGATCACCAATTCGCCATAGACGCCTGATGAATGTGGTACAGCCCAGTGAATACTGTCTCCCGAGTCGGGATCCGTGGCGATTAATTGCCCAGATGCCCGATCCACTGAGCCCTGTTCGTTCAGGCAAGCATGATGTACACCTGAAACCCTAGGCAGATCATTGCTGCCCTCAACGGTGACCTGTATGACGCTGCTGACTTTATTGCCTTGATTATCTGTAGCCGAGATGGTGAAGGTTTCGTTGTGACGTTCACCTTCGAATAAGGAATTGGTCTTGGCATCGAAATTATTGAGATGATACTGCCATTCACCTGTGCTGGCGTTCAGCACGAGATCACCATATTGCCCCTTGCTTGTTTCTACCGACCAGGTGATGCCATCTTTGGTGTCACCCGTTGCTGATAGTGTGCCCGACGCAGTATCTATAGCACTATTTTCTTTAACTATTTCAATATTTTGTTGACTATCAATATGTAATGGATTTTCATGCGTGCCAGTGCCAGTGCCAGTGCCAGTGCCAGTGCCAGTGCCAGTGCCAGTGCCAGTGCCAGTGCCAGTGCCAGTGCCAGT
>NZ_JPII01000045.1:0-59035 GCF_000832025.1 Shewanella sp. cp20
GTGGGGTCTCCCCATGTGAGAGTAGGTCATTTCCAGGCGCCTAATAAAGCAAAAAGCCCTAGCCTAAAACGCTAGGGCTTTTTGCTTTCTACGCTCGCTTAAATTGCTCCTGGCAATTTATAGCACTTCCTACATCCAAGTAGGTCGCGCGAAAGCATCTACTTTACCTGCAGTCCAAAGCTGCTTACGCAGTGTGGCAGTTTATTGTTCCATTCATGAACTGCATCTTCGCCATCCTTGGCGGTCAGGCCCCTCAGCTTGCAGCTTAGCCGCTTCGCGCTACAGCCATCCATCAAGCTTAGCTTGATAAGTGGATGTCTTACGCCCCCATGTGAGGAGAGTGTTGTAGCAGTATCTGATATTTTCCTCGAAGCTGGCTATGACAGGCGTTTATTCACTTATGTTGGCATGAATGCCTACTCCCGATGTCGGTCGATAAATGCTCCTTCAATATCGACACTTCCACCATTCATGGCGGTCGCCCACCGCCGAGCGGGCTCCCCAGCTTGCAGCCTAGCTGCTTCGCGCTACATCCATCAAGCTTAGCTTGATAAGCGGATGTCTTACGCCCCCATGTGAGGAGAGTGTTGTAGAAGTATCTGATTTTTCTGCGAAACTGGTCATGACAGGTGCTACTTTGGCTTTTAGAAGAGTGAAGACTAAACAGCAGTGAAAAGCCACCTGAATAAGGTGGCTTTCTTGTGTTTAGGTGTATTCGCTCAGACCTGATCTGATTGTTAACCGGTGGTTAGATCAGGTCAGGTTGGGGCAGGTTAGCTTTCAGTTAGTATCTCTGAAGTTTAACACGTTAAGTTCTATCTGCTATTGCTGTGAGGTTAGTGGCCATTTCTCTGTTCTTGTTCAATCAGACCTATACGTCTTTTAAAGGCTTCTCTGGTGGCGTCGTCTGCCTGCTCATACCAAAAATCTAACATCTGACCGACATTTATCTGATCGCGGCGCGGCGTGACCTGCTGTTGAGTACTTTGTGGTGCAGTTGCTTCTTGGGCTGCGAATAAGCTCGCCGATGCTGCTACAGGGCTTGTCGCATGGTTTGTCGCTGGGCTTGTTGAGGTTGTCTGTGTCACCTGGATAGCTTGGCTGACCTCGATGGCTGCAATGCCCCCGCTCGCATTGTAGGCTTTTATCTCCTCACTGTAATCGCGGCCAATCTGAATGCCCTCTTTACGCAGCTTATCTAGCTTGTAAGCGACCTTATTGCCTTGAGTATCTGTGATACTGACTTGGGGGGCGTCATTGAATTTTTCAGCTGATCTAGGAGAGTTGATTTTAGGTAGGCTGACGCGATAGTGATTATTCTCGCCCAAGAAGGTGACGATGAGGGTCTCTGAGGTGAAGCGTTTCTGTTGGCCAAACTCGCGATAAGTGGCGCGGGCGGCCAAGACCAATTGCTGTTGACCATTTTGTGAGATCAGCCGATGGCTTTTGATATCCTTACCGTTAAGCAGCAGTGGCTCGGCGCTATCGGGCAGGGTGATGGTGACTTCGGCGTGCGCTTGTACGAATAATAGCGGGATCAGGAATAGGCAATGGATTAAAGATTTCATGGTAAACCGAGAAAAGAGTAATTTACCTGTGTTATAGCACCTCGCAGCCCAGTTGGACAACTTTACAGATGGCCGTTAGGCTTTTTGAGCATCCTGGGGGATGGGTTACAGTAATTTGCGAACTAAGACCCTATAATGGTGGGAATTAATTCCAGGAGCGTAGCGTGTTAACTAAAATTTTAGTGACTCTGTTAGTGATTGCCGGCGCAATCGCCTATCTTCGTAAGCCAAAGGTGGCTAGTCAACCCACTGCCAGTCAGTTGGGCCAGCGAATCGTGTTTAAGTATCTTGCCTTTGGTATTGCCACCCTGGCGCTCCTGGGAAGTGGCGCCTATTGGTATTGGTCCTGGCAAGAGGGGAATCAGGTGGTTTATGTCACCATTATCTCGCCAGCCGCGGCTTCGAAGGAGGTCTATCAGGTGCGTAAACGCGAATTAGAGAGTGATGCCTTTACTACAGTAGATGGCCTAAAGGTGCGGTTGTCGACTCAAGAGCGAATTGTGATTGCCGATGCCCCGCCAAATATGAGGTAGGCTCTCTTTTTGACGGCTAAACTTTTATTTTGGTTATATTCCCTTCATTAGCAGTCAATTAGGCTGTTCAATGGCGTGTTATTCGGTAGAATAACGCCAAATTATACCCTGCGCTTGGATGTGGTGATTTTTCATCTAAGTGTCTTTTTCAGGAGGTCCTATGATCACGGCTTATGTCTTTCAAGCGAATAAGTTATCCATTGTCGAGTTGAATATTCGAGACAGTGTTCCCGAGGGGACCTTATGGCTAGATCTCTACAAACCTGAAGATGACGAACGTGAATGGTTGAGGGGCTATTCGGCAGAGGAACTGCCGGACGAGGAAGATATTAACGAAATTGAGGCCTCGGCACGTTTCTATCAAAACAAGGACGGCTTGCACATCAACTCCCTGTTCCCCCAACGTGTGGGACAGGACGTAAAAGGGGTGAACGTCTCCTTTAACCTGCGCCCCCAGTTTCTGGTGACCCTAAGGGAAGACGATGTGGGGCTGATCCGACTACTGCGTAACTATTTGCGTCTAGGCCGCTTAGAGGTGCAGACGCCGCAGGCGCTCTTCCTAGAGCTGTTCAACCTCAAGGTGGATTACCTTTCGGATCTCATCGAGGATGTGTATTCAGTGCTCGACAACGTGGGCGAGCAGGTGTTTCAGAGTGACGAGCTGGACGATGTCTTTAAGCTTATCACCTTGCAGGAAGACTCTAACGGTAAGATCCGCCTGAGTTTGCTCGATACCCAGCGCTCTCTTCGTTATATGCAGCGTTATTATCGTGGCAAGTTGACCGAGGAAGATCTTAAAGATCTACGGGAGATGTTGTCGGATATCGAGTCTTTGATGCCGCACAGTCAGTTTATTTTCGATAAGTTAAACTTCTTGCTCGATGCGGCCATGGGTTTCAGTGGCCTACAGCAAAACAAGATCATTAAGATCTTCTCGGTTGCGGCGGTGATCTTCCTGCCTCCTACTGTGATTGCCAGCGCCTACGGGATGAACTTTACCAATATGCCTGAGCTCGAATGGCAATGGGGTTATCCGATGGCGATCATGATGATGATTGGCAGTGCGGCCTCGACCTATTTCTTCTTTAAACGCAAAGGCTGGCTCTAAGTTTAGGCTGATTGTTATAGCTAAACTTGAACAAAGACTCATACCTCAAGCTTAAAGCGTTAGGCTATTTACCTGGATAACAGAGCACCTTGGCTCTGTTTTCCGTGTAAAGGTCGGGCTGATTGATCACCTGGTTTAATGCAATAAATTTATCGTTCATCAGCTGCAGCGCCATATAGCTGCGGGCGTAAGGCGTGGCGCAGCGCGACAGTTTAAATTCGAGGTGATGGCGAATGGTTTCCAGCTGGGCACGGTTGTTGGCATTGGCCTCGTTGATCAAGGCCTTGTTGAGGTTTTTCTGCAGTGTGGCCAATTGCTGCGGCGCGTGCTGCGCCAGCCATTTCAGGCTGTCGAAATCGGGTAGCTCTACCATACTCTTTCCCCTTAGCGCATAAACACCATAATGCAAGGCCAGTACTCTAATTTTAGTCTGGCCTGCGGAGAAAGACAGTCAGGCAGGTTTTATGCTTTCTTGTCGCCACCGAAGAAATAACTGACGCGCTCTCTGGGGCTCAGATATTTGAAGATCTTTTCAGGTAGGGCCGAGGGGGCTATACACCTGACGATAGTGAGTCCTTCGCTCTCCAGATCCACGATAGGCGCCTGTTCTTTAGGCACTAAGGCATCGTATACCAAGATCCGTGGGAAGAGGATCTTCTCAAGATTCACCGCCATCACCATGGCATATTGACCGCTGGAAAGCTCCACCACACTGCCTGGCGGATAGACGCCGAGCATCTTGATCAGTTTGCCGATAGCTGCCTGGTTTAGCCGCTCCTTGTAGTTCTTATACAGGTAGCCTAGCGCGGCATAGGGAGTTTTCGCCTTAACCTGTCCCTCTGGGTGACAGAGTTGGTCGTAGAGGTTCACCGCGGCAACCAGCTGAGTCGGCAGGCTGATCTGATCCGCCTTCAAGCCTCTGGGGTAACCGCTGCCATCGAGAAATTCGTGATGGTCCCTTACGATGGGCGCCGCATCTTCGGGGAAGTTATCGGCCAGCTTCAACAGCTCTATTCCCATCGCGGGGTGTTGCCTGATGAAGTTAAGTTCGGGCTGGGTGAGCGGCGTCTTCTTACGCAGCAGCTGGGGTGGGATCTTGAGCTTGCCGGTGTCATGAAACAGCGCGCCCATACCGACGGCCTCGATATCTTCCCTGGGCCAATCCAGCTCCTTGGCGATCATCATGGAGAGGACCGCCACGTTGAGGGAGTGATAGTAGATCCCCTCGCTGTCTTTGGCATCGCTCATCAGGTGCAGCACCAGATTGTCTGAGTTGAGCAGCTCTTCTGTGATGCTGTTGATCAGTTCCTTGGCGTCGGAAATGGCGTTAAGCGGGCGGTTTCTCAGCTTGGCCACTAGGTTACGCATCATGGCGACCGAGCGGTCAAACTCCTGCTCGGTTTTCTTAAGATCGCGCCTGAGTTTCTTTAGGTGTTCGATGCGCTCTTGCTTATTTTGATTCATCTGCTGACTGAGCTGTGTCAGGTCATTTTCATCTCTAAAGCTGGGGGCATCGTAGGCATCTTCCTTGCCTAGAGGCGGTGCGCTGCTCTTGTCCAGATCGACAAACACATACTCAATACCGAGTTTTTTGATCAGTTCAATCTGAGCTTCTTGCTTGAGTCTAAAGGAGTTAAATAAAAAGGGATGGTCTTTCCAGGAGACAGGTAATCTAACAAAGTTGCCGACTTGTAGTTGGTTTGTTTTTACCTTACAGCTTCTGCTCATGTGTCTTTACGTTTGCCTTGAGTTGCGCCATATTTTATCTGAACCAGCTGGCTTTACAATTACTTAAGCTATGTGTCAGCATAGTTACATCACAAATTTATCTAAATTAGCGAGTTGTACATGGATTTCATCGAAGTCTACCCCAATGCCATCCCAGATGAACTGTGCGATCGTCTCATGGAGACCGTCAACACACATCCTGGTGTTATTGATGGTATTACGGGTCATGGTGTTGACCTGGAAAAGAAAATTAGCCGTGACATTACCATGGATAACTTTCAGGAGTTACTGCCATTGAGAAACGAACTCCTTAATTATACGCTAAAACACAGCGCGCAATATTTTGAAAAATATGCCCTGGGGTTAATGGGGGCGGTAGCTGTCACCCTGGCGGATGAGCAGGGCAAGCCGCAGACGCTGACGCCGGAAAATTTCGATACTCTGGGACGCCACAGGGTACAGCCCCTGGTGCAGTACCTGTATCGTAGCGGCAGCATTAATATTCAATATTATCAGAAAGGTAAGGGGGGATACCCTCATTGGCATTCTGAGCAATTCCCCCAGATGGGACATAACGAGGCGCTGCATAGAGTGGTGCTGTACATGTTTTATCTTAACGATGTAGAAGAGGGCGGCGAAACCGAGTTCTTCTATCAGCAACGTAAGATAAAGCCGAAGAAGGGCACCATGGTGATCGCCCCTGCCGGCTTTACCCATAGCCATAGAGGCAACATGCCCATCAGTGGCGATAAGTATATCGCCACCTCTTGGGTGATGTTTAACCGCGCCGAGAAGCTATACGCTCCCTTGGGTTAAAGTGGGATCTTAATGGTAAACCTCGCCCCTTCGAGGGACGAGGTATCTATGCTGAGACTGCCGTTGTAGCTTGAGACGATTTCATGACAAACGGCAAGCCCTATGCCTTGGCCTGCCTTTTGGGTGTCGGCGCGAACGCCGCGCTCGATGATCCTCTGACGTATGGCCTCGGGAACCCCTGGGCCGTCATCTTCCACGATCAAAACAAACTCGCTGTTGTCGCTGTAGCGAGCCGTAACCGCCACCTTACTGATACATAGCTTGAAGGCGTTCTCCATCAGGTTGCCACATAGTTCCATCAGATCCCCTTTGTCCCCCGGGAACACCTGATCGGCCGGAATATCGGCGTTAAATTGGATCTGCTTGTCGCGGTAGACCTTAAATAGCATCTGTGATAATTGCTCAACCAACGGCGCAACCAAGGTTTGTTCCTGCTTCAGTCCCTTGCGGCCCAGCATGGCGCGCTTAAGCTGATATTTAACCAATTGATCCATCTGACTGACCTGCTCCATGATCTTCTCACTGGCGCTCGATTTACTTAGGGCTTGATCGTCTGTGATGGCGTGCACCGCTGCAAGTCGAGTCTTCAGGCTGTGGGCGAGATCATTCATGGCATTTTGGTATCGCTCTTGCTGCGCGCTCGATTGCAGCAGCAGTTGGTTGAGTGCCTGAGTAACACCTTCCAGCTCCACCGGATAATCCTCCGAGAGCGCCTTGGCCTTGCCACTGCTGACCTGTTGTAGTTCGTTACGCATACGAACCAATGGACGCATCCCCCAATAACCTGCGCTGATCAAGAGTACCAATGCTAAGGCCAAGATCATGCCTAGGCGCCAGTATGTGCGGCGGCTGAACTTGTCAAACTTCTTCTCTAGTTTTTCTGCATCCTTCATCACTAGCAGATTGTACTTTTGCTTGGCGAGTTCAACCGACAGTAGGTAGACAAAGTAGTTTTTACTG
This sequence comes from Shewanella sp. cp20, assembly GCF_000832025.1. Lineage (NCBI taxonomy): Bacteria > Pseudomonadati > Pseudomonadota > Gammaproteobacteria > Alteromonadales > Shewanellaceae > Shewanella > Shewanella sp. cp20. The sequence continues at coordinate 6,714 of NZ_JPII01000045.1, forward strand.
TCGGCTAGGTTGAGGTAGTAAGGAGGTGAGTCGAAACGTATCTCGTTGAAGCGCTCGCAGGTATCGAATAGGCCGCGATCCACGGCCAGGGAGGAGGTCCATACCTGTTTAAACTCCTCGTCACAGCTGGCGATAATATATTTTTCCGGAGTGTTGTTCTCGTCGAGCCATGCCGTAGTCTCCGGTATGAGGTTGTGCTCCTTTAGCTCTGCGGCCACCTTGGGGATCTCGGCGATTAGCTCGGCTGTCTCTTCGTTATAATTGTTTTGGGCGTATAACAAATTGACCAGCCAGGCCAGGCCGAATCCCACCAGGGCGATGATGGAGAGTGAGGTGAGAAACATCCGCGTGAGCAGACGTTGTTTGGGTTTAAACCTTATTTGCATGGCAGGTTAAACTTGTAGCCCTGACCACGAATGGTGGCGATGGGGTTTTCCAGGCCGCCCTTGGAGAGTTTCTTGCGTAGGCGGCTCACCATCACTTCTATGGTGTTGGGATCACCCTCTTTATCGCCATAGATCACGTCCAGTAGTCGCTGTTTGGCGACCACCTCATGACAGTGGCGCATCAGGTATTCAAGAATCTGATATTCGAAGGCCGTAACCTCCATCGGGCTCTGATCCAGTGTGACCTGCTTAGCGGCCAGATCCAGCTCCAGGGGACCACTGGTGATCTGCGGTTTAACGAAGCCTGCGCTGCGGCGCACCAAGGCGTCGAGTCTGGCGACCAATTCCTCTTTCTGGAAGGGTTTTACCAGGTAGTCGTCGGCGCCGGCGTTTAGCCCCTCGACCTTATCCTGCCAGTTGACCCGGGCGGTCAGGATGAGGATGGGCGCCTTGAGATCTGCCTTACGTAGCGATTGGATCAGGGCAATACCATCCTGATCCGGCAGACCTAGGTCGATGATGGCGATGTCTATGGGGTAGTTAGTCGCCTGATAAAAGCCCTCTTTGGCGGTTTGGGCAACCTGAACCTGGTTGCCCAATTCACTCAGCTGTACCTTGAGGTGGTGGGACAGGAGGGGATCATCTTCAACGACCAAAATTCTCATATGTTTTGCCTATCATTTATTTGTGTGCTCGCTTAGTGACCCGGTAGGGCAATTGTTAACCAAGCGGAGGACGTTTTATAAAACATTACTTTATAATAGGTTAGCTTAACAGGGACTGACTCATCTTCAAACAAGCTTTAGGCGTTAGCATTTTGTGAGCAATAGGGGCTTCTTGTACCTGTTAATTTGCCTGTCAAATGGTTAGAATCCGGTTAATTTTATACTCTATTAGGCCTGGATATGTCCTTAGCTAAAATTTTACCCCTGATCTTTACCTGTCTATTCGTGCCGGCGACCTTGGCCGAGACCTTTACCTTTACCGCGATTCCGGATGAAAACGAGAGTCAGCTAAAGACACGTTTTAACAAGGTGGCTAAGTATCTGGAGGCCGAGCTAGGCGTTGAGGTGAACTATGTGCCGGTGAAATCATACGCCGCAGCCGTAACGGCATTTCGTAACAATCAGGTGCAGCTGGCCTGGTTTGGCGGCCTATCTGGGGTGCAGGCAAGACGCCTGGTACCAGGCTCACAGGCCATCGCTCAGGGCTATGAAGATCAATATTTTAAGAGCTTCTTCATCGCCAATGCCTCGACGCCGCTCGAGCAATCAAGCAACTTTCCTAACCTGAATGGCTACACCTTTACCTTCGGTTCGAAAGGCTCTACCTCTGGCCGCCTGATGCCGCAGTTTTATATTGAGCGCAACATGGGCAAACAGGTGAAGGATATCTTTACCCGTATCGGTTTCTCCGGCGATCATAGCCGCACCATAGCCCAGGTAGAGGCCGGTGCCTATCAGGTGGGCGCGGTTAATTATAAGGTGTGGGAAACGGCTGTGGCCAACGGCACTGTCGATACCAGCAAGGTAAAGGTTATCTGGGAAACACCTGCCTATCCAGACTATCAGTGGACGGTACGTGCCGATGCCGATCAGCGCTTCGGTGAAGGCTTTACCGAGAAGTTGACCAAGGCCCTGCTAGAGATGAAAGATCCAGATCTACTGGCCAGCTTCCCGCGTCAGTCGTTTGTTGAGGCCGATAACGCAGACTACGAGCCAATCGAGTCTGTGGCGACGGCGATCGGCCTGTTAGATTAATTCTGTGCTTCACATAGCATCACTCTCCCTGAGTTATCACGAGACTCGGGTCATCGACGATCTCGACTTGTCGATTAAACGGGGAGAGTCTTTAGCCATAGTCGGCCCCTCGGGAGCGGGTAAGTCGACGCTGCTCGGCTATATCTATCAGCAGCTTAAACAAGATGCCGCCCTGTGCAGTCAGTCCCAAGGTTTGGTCGATGCCCTGAGCGTGTTTCATAACGTCTATATGGGCGCTTTGGCCAGGCACTCCTTTGCCTATAACCTATTAAATCTCGCCTGGCCGATGACGGCGAGACGTGAAGAGGTGGCCAAGCTGTGCGCGGAGCTGTACCTCGAGGCGCCGCTGCAAAAACCTGTCTCTTCACTATCCGGTGGCCAGCGCCAACGGGTTGCCCTGGCACGGGCACTCTATCAGGAAAACCCGACCTTCATCGGCGATGAGTCATTCTCCGCCCTGGATCCTGTGATGGCTCAGCGCCTGCTTAGCCTGGTCATGGCGCGCCATGAGACGGTTATCATGGTGCTGCACGATAGTGAGCTGGCACTGAATCATTTCGATCGCATCATAGGGCTTAGCGAGGGTAAGTTAGTACTCGATAAGCCAGCGAGTGAGCTCGATGGTGAGCAACTGTCCCGCTTCTTCGATACCCAGATGGCGACCACTCAAGATGTTTAAGTTTGTCGGTCCCTGGCAGCGGCTGACATTAGGCCTCTGGCTGCTGGTTGGTGTCAGTCTGTTGTTTGTCGATATCGAGATAATCAGCCTGGATCCCTGGGGCGAGTTGCTGCGCATGGGGCAGGGGCTGCTGACGCCAGATTTCTTCGCGACCGAATCACTGGTCAATGCCATTTGGCAGACGGTGAGTTTCGCCTTACTCGGTGTAACCTTGGGTTTGCTGCTTGGATCGCCTTTGGCGCTGGTTTATCGCTCGCCTTGGGTGGCGGGCGTCTGCGCCATGGTGCGGGGGATCCATGAGATCTTCTGGGCACTGCTCTTCCTGCAAGTCTTTGGCCTGTCGCCGTTAACCGGCGTGCTGGCGATCGCCTTACCCTACGGTGCGACCTTTGCCCGGGTATTCCACGACATATTGCAACAGGCGCCGGGAACCACCAGGGAAACGTTGCCCTTTGGCTGTGACAGGCTAAGCGCTTATTGCTACGGTAAGCTCGGGCACGTGCTGCCTTTGATGCTGGCCTACGTACGTTACCGTTTCGAGTGTGCCCTGCGCAGCAGCGCCGTATTGGGCTTTATCGGTATGCCAACGCTCGGCTTCTACCTGGAGACCGCATTTCGCCAGGGCAAGTATCATGAGGGAGCGGCGCTGCTCATCCTCTTCGTGGTCTTGATTGGCACCATTCCGCTCTGGTCGCGTCGCCGTCTGCTGCCACTCTATCTGTTGGCGGCGCTGTTGACCTTGCCTAAGATGACAGGCGTCGATCTGCAGCTGGTCTGGCAGTTCCTAACCTTCGATATTCTCCCCCCAGGGATCCGCGAGCTGCTCCATGGTCAGCAGGATCTGACACAAGGGCTCACGCGATTTGCCAGCTGGTGGCAGCGCCTGACCTTTGATCAGGCCTTACCCGGTGTGGGGGCGACCTTAGTACTGGCGGTGAGCGCATTGGGACTGACCCATCTGCTTGCACTGCTTGGGCATCGTTTTGCCAGCATGCATAGCCGCGGTAAGTATTCTATGCCCCTAGGACAGCTCTTGCTGCTGATCATGCGCTCCATGCCGGAGTATATTCTGGCGTTTATTTTCATGATGCTGTGCGGCCCCTCGATGTTGCCTGCAATGCTAGCCTTGGGGCTGCACAACGGCGCCCTGATCGCCTACTTGCTGACGCGCCAGGATAGGCTGATCACACCAAGCGCCCTGTATCAGCGCCGTAGCGATCACTATGGTTATGAGGTGTTGCCACGAATCTATCCTAACCTGATGTCGCTGCTCTTTTATCGTTTCGAGGTGATCTTGCGGGAAACCGCTATCTTTGGGGTGTTAGGGGTGATGACCCTAGGCTTCTATATCGACAGCGCCTTTAGTGAGATACGCTACAACAACGCCTTCTACCTGCTTTTGGTGACGGCACTGCTTAACGTCTTGGTCGATGCGCTGGCGCGGCGAATGCTGGCCAAGCGCCTGTCTCAGGGGATGGCGGTCGGCCAGGTATCTTGTGTGGTCTAACGCTTAGCCTGTCGCAGGCGTTGTACGCCCTGACAGCAGTAAGAGGCCAAGAGGGTAAACAGGGTCACCGCCGACATAATGAAGGCGAGCCTTACCCAAGGGGCATCCATCGAGATGCGCATCTGCACATAATCAATGCCGCTCAGACCCCAGACGAAGATGGCGCTTAAGATAAGCACCAGCTGTAGGCTGCGGGTGATGGCCACATGGCGAATAAACAGGAGTAGTGGCGCCGCGATGAAAGCTGCGCTGATCAGCGTTTGGCCGAAGCGCATAAAATGGGCGCCCAGTAGGGCAAAAGCGAGAAAGATGATGAGAATGCGCCACCACATGATAGTTGCCTCGAATTGTAGAGTGAATAAACAGCTTGTTGGCAGATTACCTTGGGGCGGCGGCGTATTCTATCGCGTTGTTCACATTTTCATTTATTTGCGATCATCATTGTTTAGGGCCTGTTGAAGTTTGCGCTTTTGGGCGTCACTTAGCTTGCCGCTTTCGATCAGATGGAGTAGCTCTTCGACGTCAGCCTCGTCACCGTCACTTCTGATCACGATGAACTCGCGCTCGCCGTCTCCATGATATTTCATTTCGATCTCCGCTATCTCGGTGGCGATTTCGGCGATATCGTCCGATAGCAGCTCGATGTCGTGATTAAATTCGCCATCATGGGCGTCGATGATCACCTCAAAGTCACGGGCTTTCGCCTCAAGTTCTGCGGCTTTGCGTTCCATTTCGGCTCTTTTCGCCGCCATTTCTGCACTTTTGGCCGCTACTTTAACTTCTATCTTGGCGATATGTTTGGCCAGTTCAGCTTCTTTCTTGGCCATCTTCTTGGAGAGTGAGGCTATCTTGGTCTGATCGGCCTCAGACAGTTTATCGTGTCGCAGGTAATGGTAGTGGTGTTCGTCACTGTTGATCTGCTTGAGCAGGCGTACCATCTTATCTTGGGTCTCACGAGGGAGCTTGGCGAGCTTCTGACGGATGAGCTGCTCGTCTTTCATCTCCTCTTGGCTAAAGCTGTAGTTGTGCTGTTTTCCCTCTAGCTCCAGGGTCAGCTTAGTGGCGTCATCGCCATCCTGAATTAACTTGGCGTTGATTTGGCTATCATTAAAATCGATTTGACGCAGGTCGGTGGGCACAGCCGCCAAGGTAAATGACAGTAGCGCAGAGCAGGCGATGAGCGAAGTTAGTTTATTGAGTTTCATGGTTGTTCCTTCGATAGTGATGAATGATTTTCCTATGCACTGCTAAGGCCGTGCCAAATTTGTGAAATCTAGGCTAGATAAGGGGTTGCGCAACTTCAGCCTTGAAGACAGAGATATTGCTCCCTAGCGGCTTACCCTCAAATGGGTCATGGAATTCCTGATATGGGGAAATCTATCGAGCGATACTGTTACTTAGGTGCTAACTATACAGCCACTTGGGTGCTAAGAAAGGTGCGAACAAGTCCCATGTGTGCTCTGCATCGGCTTTACAGACCTGTAAGCAACGCCCAACTAAAGCAAGTGCCACGAGGACTTATCCGCAAGTCCCCTTGTGTAGTGATCCACAAGGGGTTTCATCTTGGTACTGTTTTTGTATAACCTGAAGGGCAGGCACGCGACGATTTATCTTCAGCGGTGCCAATGCGGCGTTTTCACCGAAACTTGAGGGCTCTATGTCGATTAAAGGTTATCTGTTTGTGCTATTTGGCGCGCTCATTCTGATATTGGGTGGCAGCCAGCTGTTGATCTCCCATTTCTATAAGGCGCAGCTACAGAGTGAGTTGAGTGAGCGCTCGAGGGATCTGTCGCAAAACCTGGTCAAGGTGCTGATCGATAACGTGGGCAGCGAACAAGAGTTCGTGGTGCAGTTCGATGAGGCGGCGATGCAGGCGTCAGTCGAGGATGCAGAGGCACTTAGGCAGGAGTTTGAGCAGGATATCGAATCGGTTTCCGAGGCGATCGCGCAGCTCAGTGAAGAGGTGGTGCAAATGGAGATGGAGACGGACGAGGCCTCGGCCGAGCAGAAAGCCTTCTTCCGTGCCAAACTCGCCGCCAAGCAGCAGGAGCTGAGGGACCACCTCAATGCCATGATGGCCTACGAGAGAGAGCTCAAACAGCGCCAGAAAGCGAGTATTGCCGAGGCGAAGAGAGAGGCCGCCGATGAGTATCGCCGACGTTTACACGATGCGGTGAGTCAGATAGAGATAGACGCCAATAGCTGGCTGGATAAGGGCAACGTGGCCATCATAGACGCGCCTATCTCGCCTACTACTCCGGAGAAGGGCAGAGTCGCCGTGGAGTTTGCCCACGATATCAACCTCCCCAATCAGGAGACCAACGAGCAGCTGGAACGCTTCAGCGAGTCCATGATAGGGGCGATTCTGATGAGCTCCTTGGTCGGATTGTTGTTGGTTTATATGCTCAGTCATGTGATCAGTGCGCCGCTGTCGGCCCTCGCGCAGGGGCACAAGAAGTTGGGCCAGGGGGAGCTTGGTTATCAGGTGGATGAGCGCGGCGTCAAAGAGCTGAAGAGCATACTCAATGGCTTTAATAAGATGAGTCACCAGCTTGCCTCATTAAGCGAGCAGAAGAAACAGATGGCCCAGCAAAAACAGCTGGCCGAACTGGGTGAGGTGACCCGGGGAATAGCCCACAGCCTGCGTAATCCCCTGCATACCCTGGGGCTCCTATCCGAGGCCGTTGCCCAGTCGGCATCTATGGATGATGCCAACAAGTTGCTTAATCAGATGCAGCAGAAGATCGCCATGATGGATAAGAGCATTCAATCCCTGCTGACACTGTCGAGCACTCAGGTGAATCGCCAGTCATGGGTGCCGCTGGCGGCGACGGTGCAGGATATCTTGCTGGAACTGTCGATCAACGGCAGCAAGCCCAGCATCGCCTTTCACTGTGACAATGTTGCTCTCAAGGTGCAGGGAGCCGAGTCTGAGATCCGTAGCATCTTGCATGCCGTGGTAATAAACGCGGTGGAGGCGACCCCGGACACGGGCCGTATCGATCTGACCCTGACAGAAGATGATGAGAGTTATATCTTAAAGGTGGCCGATACAGGTAAGGGAATTAGCCCCGAGGTGCGTGATAAGCTGGCGCAGCCCCATGTGACCACCAAGGCCGAGGGGACCGGGATGGGGATCTATATCGCCGAGCGGCTGCTTCAAGGCCATTACGGTGGACGCATCACCTTTGCGGATAATCCAGGGGGTGGCACCCTGGTGACCCTCTATTTCGCCAAACCTATTTCAGATGAATCTAAGCCCCAGACAGAGGAAGTATGATGGAGCAGCCTAAGTTGCATATTTTGGTGGTTGAGGATGAGCCGGATCAAAGAGCCCTGATCGTGCAGATGTTAGCGGCCAACCAGTATCAGGTGGAGAGCGCCGACAGCGTCGAGCAGGCGATTGTGATGATCAAGGCATCCGCGCCGGATCTGGTGTTCTCCGACTGGAAGCTGGGACAGTTGACCGGCATGGACCTGCTCAACTATGTGCGCCGTGAACACCCCGACATGGGCTTTATCATCGCTACCGCCTACGGCACCATCACCCATGCGGTAGACGCCATGCAGGCAGGCGCCGACGATTATCTGGCTAAGCCCTATCAACGTCAGAGCCTCTTGCTTGCCATAGAGAAAGTAGCCAAGTCTATCGCCCTGAAGCGGCAGAATCGCCGCCTCTCCTCCGAGCTATCGCAGCAGCAGGAGCTGGTGGGGCTGGTGGGACGCTCCGCCCAGATGCAGAAGGTGTATCAGAGGGTGCAGCGGGTGAGTGCCACCGACGCGACCGTGCTTATTGGCGGCGAGAGTGGCACGGGCAAGGAGCTGGCGGCGCGGGCGCTGTATCAGCTGTCGGGGCGCAGCCATAAGCCCTTCATTGCCATCAACTGCGGCGCCATTCCCGAATCTTTGGCCGAGGCTGAGTTATTCGGCGCCGAGAAGGGAGCCTATACGGGCGCCAATACCCAGAAGATAGGCAAGTTAGAGGCGGCCGATGGCGGCACTGTCTTTCTCGATGAGATAGGCGAACTGCCTCTGCTGCAGCAGACCAAGCTGCTACGTTTTCTACAGGAGGGGGTGATCTCTCGCCTCGGGCAGAACAGTGAGATAAAGCTCGATGTCAGGGTGATCGCCGCCACCCATAGAGATCTGCAGCAAGAGGTGGCCGAGGGACGCTTTCGCGAGGATCTCTATTATCGCCTCAACGTCGTCCCCATTCATATGCCGGCCCTGCGGGAGCGCCAAGAGGATATCGGCCGTCTGGTGGAACATTTTCTTAAGCTGCATGCCAATCAATACGGCGTGGAGGTGCCCAAGCTGAGCCGGGATACCCTCAAGGCGCTGCTCGACTACAGCTGGCCGGGCAATGTGCGCGAGTTGGCTAACCGTATCGAGCGTTTCGTCTTGCTCACAGATGAAGAGGAGATGGTGCATGAGCTTAACGCGGCGCCGCGGCCGCTTGATACGGCCCGCTTTGTCTTGCCCGACGAGGGTATCGAGTGGGAGAGCTTTGAGAAGGATTGTCTGCGCCAGGCCTTGAGCCGTTTCGAGGGCAATCGTACCAAGGCGGCGAAATGTTTGGGCCTGAGCTACAAGGCGTTTCTCTATCGCCTGGAGAAATACCAGCTGGTTTAGCTTATCTATGCCCCGTCGGCCTTGGCGGCAGGTCACCAGCTGGCGAGCAACAGCCTGAGTTTCATGCCCCAACTGCTGGTGGCGCCAGAGGTCTTAAAGCGGATCTGCCCCTGTTTGTCGATGATATAGATGGCGGGAAATACGCTGGCCCCCCAGTCCTGGTGTAGGGCATCTCTATGACTTATGACGGCAAACTGATAGCCATGCTCTGCCATGAATTGGTTGATCTCATGATCTGAGCCTGAGGCGACGGCGATGCTGATCACCCTGTGTTCATTGGCCACACTATCGACCATGGGGGAGGTGACGCGGCATATCGGGCACCAGGTGCCCCAGAAATAGACCAGGGTGATCTCACCTTGCTCGAGTGTGAGCGGATGGCCTTGGGTGGTGATGCCGCTCAAGGGGGGCGCCTCGCCGGAGATCATGTCACGCTGCTGGTAGCTGAGCAGCGCAAAGGCAAATAGCGCCACAAGGGCTGCGTCTCTGAGATAGCGGTACCTTTTGCGCCTAGGATTCAGGTAAGGCGCCAGGCGGCTAAACCGTCGGCATACCACTCTTTTGAATAGCGAAGGCACAGTTACTGACCTTTAGTTTGGCATTGAGCCTGTGAACTGGACATGGCCGATTAGAGATATTCGGGCGGTGTCTGGCGAGTCCAGATGCGGCTATAGGCCATCAGCTGTGGATAGAAGGTGCGAAAGGCTATTTCTATCTCGGTATCCATCCGCTTCACCGTGTCGATGGCGCCATCAAAAATTTCCGGCTTAGAGACGCGGCGGCTTACTGCCTGGATGGTCTGATTCAGTCCTTCACGGCTCTCATAGGCGATAAGCCAGTTTTCCTGCTGCATGCGCATGATGATATCGCTCAGTTTACCCGGAAGTTCCTCGGCACTGCTGAGCGCCTGATAGGCCTGCTGGGCAAAGTCGGTCAGCGGCAGGTGATGATACTCTTCCCAATATTTTGCCAACATATGGTCAAAAGAGAGATCGATCAGTATCGGCGCGGCGCGTTGCAGCGTCTTGGGAAATGCGGCCTTGAGTTCCTTGGTGAGTTCGTGGCTATCGGTAAGTATGTCTATCTGCCTGTGCAGCCAGATCCCCTGTTGCAGGGCCTTGGGATGATCGGCGATATTGCCCTTGGCAAAATCACCGGCGAGATTAGCGGCGAGATTGGTTTTACTGTTATCTGCCAGGTGCAGATGAGCCAAAAAGTTCATTAGATAAAGTTTAATTGCTTTGTTAATTCACGCTTTTCACGTTATCATGCCCAAAGGTGTGATGAAACCTTTATCTGACGCGGCCTTATTTTTCGCGAACCGTATGCCTGGATACTGGGATCAACAGGATGTGCACCTAGCACCCTTCATATTAATTATCGGTTTAAAGGATCATGGATGATGTGGAACTGGTTAATGAAACGTCTAGGCAAAAAATCTTCCTCGCAACGGCGTCGGGTCGAGGTCGATATTCCCTTCGAACAGCACAGTTACCGTAAAGCCAGCTTCGATCTGCAAGCCAATATTGCCGTGGCTGACAAGGAGAAGAAGGCCAGCTAAGCCCTGTGTCTTGATCTTATCATCATCAGCCAATAGACTAGCGGCCGATTTATGCTAAGCAGAGACAGACTATGCGCGTTGCCGATTTTTCTTTCGATCTTCCCGATGAGTTGATCGCCCGTTACCCCATGCCTAATCGCACGGCGTCCCGACTATTGACACTCGATGGTAATAGCGGCGCGGTAGCAGACAGGCAATTTACCGATATCCTAGAGATGGTTAACCCCGGCGATCTCATGGTGTTCAACAACACCCGAGTGATCCCGGCGCGCGTCTTTGGTCAGAAACAAACCGGCGGTAAGCTGGAGATCTTGGTCGAGCGTATGCTGGATGACAAGCGTATTCTGGCCCATGTGCGTAGCTCCAAGTCACCTAAGCCCGGCACTATCATCTGCTTAGATGGCGGCTATGAGATGACCATGCTCGCCCGTCATGACACTTTGTTTGAGCTAGCGCTTAACAGCGAGTCCAGCATACTTGAGGTGCTCGAAGAGGTCGGACACATGCCGTTGCCGCCCTATATCGACCGTCCCGACGAGGATGCCGATAAGGAGCGCTACCAGACGGTCTATAACCAGAACCCGGGCGCGGTGGCTGCACCGACGGCGGGCCTGCACTTTGACGATGCCCTGCTAGCCGCGTTGAAAGAGAAGGGGGTGAATGTCGCCTTCGTGACCCTGCATGTGGGTGCGGGTACCTTCCAGCCGGTCAGAGTCGATAACATCTTAGATCACAAGATGCACTCAGAGTGGGCCGAGGTGCCTCAGGATGTGGTGGACCAGATCAAAGCCACTAAGACGGCGGGTAATCGTGTCATCGCCGTGGGCACAACCTCGGTACGCTCGCTTGAAAGCGCGGCCAAGGCCAGCGAAGGGGAGCTTAAGGCCTACAGCAGCGACACAGACATCTTTATCTACCCAGGCTATGAGTTTCAGATTGTCGACGCCATGGTGACTAACTTCCACCTGCCGGAATCGACCCTCATCATGTTGATCAGTGCCTTTGCCGGCTTCGATGAGGTGAAAAACGCCTATCAGCACGCGATTGCACAAAAATACCGCTTTTTCAGCTATGGCGATGCCATGTTTGTGACTAAAAAAGCGATCTAAGCGATGATTTTGCTTTAAAATACCCACCCACACTTGAGGTGGGTATTTTTTTAGAGATTTTTGCTGATGAGGGTTGATACTCAGTTGTTTGCCCTTATCTCTATTGTTCAGCTGTGTCTGTTTTAGTGACACGAAGAGAGTCAGACTGTTTCTCTGGCGAGGTTAAAAATGAAATTTGAATTAGATACAACCGATGGCCGCGCACGTCGTGGTCGCCTAGTGTTCGAACGCGGTACGGTAGAGACCCCGGCATTTATGCCTGTAGGCACCTACGGTACGGTAAAAGGGATGACGCCAGAAGAAGTGCGTGCCACGGGCGCCGACATTCTGCTGGGGAACACGTTTCACCTTTGGCTGCGTCCTGGCGAAGAGATCATGCGCAAGCATGGCGATCTGCATGACTTCATGAATTGGCAGCGTCCGATTCTGACCGATTCGGGTGGATTCCAGGTATTTAGTCTCGGCGATATTCGTAAGATCACCGAAGAGGGCGTGCACTTCCGTTCGCCAATTAACGGCGAAAAGATCTTCATGGACGCGGAAAAGTCGATGCAGATCCAATACTCGCTCGGTTCTGACGTGGTGATGATCTTCGACGAATGTACGCCATACCCGGCGACACACGACGAGGCACGCAAGTCGATGCAGATGTCACTGCGTTGGGCACAGCGTTCGCGTGATGAGTTCGACCGTCTGGAAAATCCTAATTCGCTGTTCGGGATTATTCAGGGCAGCGTGTATGAAGACCTGCGCGATGAGAGCCTTAAAGGCTTGTTAGAGATAGGATTCGACGGTTATGCCGTCGGCGGCCTGGCGGTTGGTGAGCCTAAGGAAGATATGCACCGCATTTTGGAGCATGTCTGTCCGCAGATCCCGGCCGATAAGCCGCGCTACTTGATGGGGGTAGGTAAACCGGAGGATCTCGTTGAGGGTGTACGTAGAGGGGTCGATATGTTCGATTGCGTCATGCCGACTCGTAATGCGCGCAACGGTCACCTGTTTACCAGTGAAGGCGTTATCAAGATCCGCAATGCGCGTCATCGTGATGATACTTCACCACTCGATGCTAAGTGTGACTGCTACACCTGTAAGAACTACTCACGGGCGTATCTGTACCACTTAGATCGTTGTAATGAAATTTTAGGAGCACGTTTAAACACCATTCACAACTTGCGTTATTACCAAATGTTGATGGAAGGTTTGCGTGGCGCTATCGAGACAGGTACATTAGACGCCTTTGTTGAGGAGTTCTATACCAGTCAAGGTCGCGAAGTTCCTAAGTTATCCGATTAATTTTACTGCTAATAAGAAGAGAGAAATATGTTCATTTCAAATGCATACGCAGCCGACGCGCCGGTAAATGGTGCGGGTGGTACCATGGAACTGGTTTTCATGCTGGTCATTTTTGGTTTGATCTTTTACTTCATGATTTTCCGTCCGCAATCTAAGCGTGTAAAGGAACATAAGAACCTGATGAGCTCGCTGAGCAAGGGTGATGAAGTGCTCACTAGTGGTGGGATCCTGGGTAAGATCGCCAAGATCAGCGATGACAACGATTACGTGTTGCTGACGATCAACGAAACCTCAGAAATCACAATCAAGAAGGATTACATAGCGGCTGTTTTGCCTAAAGGGTCTATTAAGTCACTTTAAGTTGAAAGTTAAGTCACTTTAAGCCAAGAGGGCGATGGTGTGTTAAATAAATACCCAATGTGGAAGAACCTGATGGTGGCGTTGATCATCACCATCGGTGCCTTCTACGCAATACCAAATTTATTTGGTGAAGATCACGCGGTGCAGGTCGTGGCCACACGTGGCGCGGAAGTTAATGCTTCGACTCAGAGTCAGGTTACTGACCTTCTGTCGGCGCAAGGCATCGCGGTGAAGCGTTCAGAGTTGGAAAATGGTCAGCTATTGGTGCGCGTTGCCGATGCCGATCAGCAACTGCTGGCGAAAGAGGCAATTGCCGAGGTACTCGGCGACAAGTATATCGTGGCGCTTAACCTGGCACCGGCTACGCCTCAGTGGCTGGAGTCTATGGGTGGTAGCCCGATGAAGCTGGGTCTGGACCTTCGCGGTGGTGTGCACTTCCTGATGGAAGTGGACATGAGCGAGGCGATCCGCAAGATGACCGAAGCAAAAATTGCCGACTTCAGAACCGATCTTCGTGGTGAGAAAATTCGTTATGCGGGTATTCGCAATACCCCTAAAGGGATTGAGATCAAGTTTCGTGATGCCGAGAATTTAGCCAAGGCAGAACGATTCCTCAAGAGCCGCACTAACGAGATGGTGTTCGTCGATGCGTCGTCAGGCAGCGATTTCATGTTGCTGGCGAACATGAGCGAGATCTACCTCAAGCAAGTGAAAGAGGAAGCGCTGCAGCAGAACATCACCACCTTGCGTAATCGTGTGAACGAGTTGGGTGTTGCCGAGCCTGTGGTTCAGCGCCAGGGTGCGGAGCGCATCATCGTCGAATTGCCGGGTGTTCAAGACACGGCCCGTGCCAAGGATATCCTGGGTGCGACTGCGTCTATCGAATTCCACATGGTTGATGAGAAGGCCGATGCGGCGGCGATTGCAGCCGGTCGCGTGTCTCCAGGTTCGCAGATCTATGATCGCCGCGAGGGCGGTAAAGTGGCCCTGCATAAAGAGGTGATGCTTACCGGTGACCATATCCAGGGCGCACAGCCAAGTTTCGACGAGTATAGCCGTCCTCAGGTGTCTATTAACCTGGACTCTAAGGGGGGCTCTATCTTCTCGAACGTGACCAAGGACAACATCGGCAAGCCGATGGCGACCCTGTTCATCGAGTATAAGGATAACGGCGCCAAGAACCCTGACGGCAGCGTGAAGATGGATAAGATCGAAGAGGTTATCTCGGTCGCGACCATCCAGGCGCGTCTGGGCCGCAACTTCGTGATCACTGGGCTTGACCACTCTGAAGCGCAAAACCTGGCGCTCTTGCTACGTGCCGGTGCCCTGATTGCACCTGTCTCTATTGTCGAAGAACGCACCATTGGTCCTAGCCTGGGTGCCGAGAACATCGACAACGGTCTGCAGGCGATGATCTGGGGTATGGCGGTCGTGTTGATCTTCATGCTGGTCTACTACCGCGGCTTTGGCCTTATCGCTAACCTGGCGCTGACGGCTAACCTGGTGATGGTAGTAGGTGTCATGTCTATGATTCCTGGCGCCGTGCTGACGCTGCCGGGTATCGCAGGTATGGTATTGACTGTCGGTATGGCGGTAGATGGTAACGTACTGATTTACGAGCGTATTCGTGAAGAACTTCGTGCGGGACGCAGCGTACAGCAGGCGATTCATGAAGGTTATGGCAACGCGTTTTCAACCATTGCTGATGCCAACATCACCACCTTTATGACGGCCTTGATCCTGTTTGCCGTGGGTACCGGCGCCGTGAAAGGCTTCGCCGTGACCCTGATGATAGGTATCGCGACCTCTATGTTCACCGCCATCGTGGGTACTCGCTCGATAGTTAATGCTATCTGGGGCGGTAAGCGCGTGAAGAAACTGTCTATTTAAGGGGAAGTTGACCATGTTCCAGATTTTATCAATTAAAGGCACGATCAACTTCCTGCGTCACGCCGTGGCCATTAGTGCGCTATCACTTATCTTGGTGGTCGGCTCACTCGCTTCTTTGGCCGTGAACGGGATTAACTGGGGACTTGATTTCACCGGCGGTACCGTCGTTGAGATGGAGTTTAAGAACCCTGTCGATCTTAATAAGCTGCGTGCAGCCCTGACCTCTGACGAGACAGATGGTGCCGTGGTGCAGAACTTCGGTTCGAGCCGTGACGTGCTGATCCGTCTGCCGGTAAAAGAGGGTGTGAAGAGCGACCTGCAAGTCGAGCATGTGATGCAGGCTGCGTCTCAGGTCGACCCTAGCGTGACCCAGAAGCGTGTCGAGTTTGTCGGTCCTCAGGTGGGTAAAGAGCTTGCTGAGCAGGGCGGCCTGGCCGTCTTGGTGGCGCTGATCTGTATCCTTATCTACGTCTCTTTCCGTTTCGAATGGCGCCTGGCGCTGGGTTCGGTAGCGGCGTTGGCGCACGACGTGATCATCACCCTAGGTGTGTTCTCTCTGTTCCAGCTGGAGTTTGATCTGACCGTCCTGGCCGGTGTGCTGACGGTGGTGGGTTACTCGCTCAACGATACTATCGTTGTGTTTGACCGTATCCGTGAGAACTTCCTCAAGATGCGTAAGGGCACCCCAGAAGATGTGGTGAACAACTCTATCACCCAAACCATGAGCCGTACCATCATTACCACGGGCACGACCCTGGTGGTGGTTGTGGCCCTGTTCCTCAAGGGCGGCACCATGATCCACGGCTTCGCGACAGCCTTGCTGATGGGGATCTTCGTGGGTACCTTCTCTTCTATCTATGTAGCGAGTTTCCTGGCGGTTAAGCTGGGGATCAACCGCGAGCATATGATGCCAGTAGAGATCGAAAAAGAGGGCGCGGATCAGGAAGCGCTGATGCCATAGGGCACAGATTGCCTGATATGTGTCATGAAAAAGCCACGGTTTCGTGGCTTTTTTATTGCCAAATTGGCCGGATCCCGACTCGACAATTGGTCAGTTTTAAGGCTAGGATGTTGAGCGAATATACCAATCACAGTAAAAATGTGATCAGAAATAGCGCAGGAAAAACGCTTGAGAACAAAGCAGGATTTTTAGATAAGTAGTTATTCTACAATTAAAAATACTAATACAGTTATCGAGCGTTTTAACAAGCTAGAATGATTAATTATTTATTACGATTGGTATTAGTCAATACACCTGATAATTTGCCAAAAAGAGCAAGCGTTGTAGGGGATAAAGATGGAAGAACGCAGTAAGTTGGTGGCCGGAGGTAACTTGTTACAGGCCCATGCTTGGAAAGGGATGTTGGAGGCCTGCGGTATTGGGGTCGAACTGCGAGGCGAGGCCTTGCTAGGCGGTATCGGTGAGTTACCGGTTGACTTACAGGATGTCGAGCTGTGGGTTGCAGAGTCACAATATGAGGCGGCCAGGGCACAGCTGGAAACCTTAAACAGCGAGAGCCCTAAGTGGCAATGCGTTAAGTGTCACGAGATAAACGAAGGTAACTTTGAACTCTGCTGGCATTGCAGCGCTGAGCGCAGCGAACAGCTCAGCTAGTAGTGCTTGCCGCTGACTTAGGCTTACTTTACTCTTGTCTTATTCTTAGTCGAGACAAGTCATTTAGATAATGCAATATTTTCCCATTTTCGCTCAGGCCGATGGGCTGAAGATCCTGATGATAGGGGCCGGCGAGGTTGCCAGCCGTAAACTTGAGCTGCTGTGTCGCACTCAGGCCCACATCAGGGTGATCGCCCCGGATGTCTGTGACGCCGTGATGGCCTTGGCCACTCAGGGACAGATAGCCCTGGAGCAGCGTTTCGCCGAACTCGATGACCTTGAAGGGATAGACCTGCTCTATATGGCGACCAGCGATGAGCCGCTCAATCGTCAGTTTGCCCTGCAGGCCAAGGCGCAGGGGCTCTGGGTCAATGTGGTCGATGCGCCTAAGCTGTGTAATTTCATCACGCCTGCCATCGTCGATAGAGGACGTTTACAGGTCGCCATCAGCACCAGCGGCGCGGCGCCGGTATTTGCCAGAGAGCTCAGGGCGCGTTTGGAGACCTGGCTGCCAGCCTCCCTGAGCGGGCTGTTTGATTTCATCGCCGAGAAACGCACCGAGGTTCAAGACCGTCTGCCGGCGTTTGAACAGCGCAAGCTGTTCTGGGAACAGTTTTTCCGCCTCAATGGCGACAGGTTCGATGAGCGTACGGACAACAATTTCGAGCAGGCGTTCGATACCCTATCGACCAGTGGCGAACTCTTGCTGCTCGATGCCCACACCCCCATAGATCTCCTTCCCCTTGCTGCGGTGCCCATGATGCAACGCCTCGACTGGCTCTGTAGCGATTTGGACTTGCCGCAGCGTCTGTCTGAGTTGGTGCGCCGTGACGCCGGACGTCAGCCCATGTTGTCGCTCAGCGAGTTGGCTGCCAGGTTAGAGAAGGGCGAACGTGTGATGGTTTATGGTGAATCAGAGACCATAGCGCAGCTGGTGGCCCATTTCCCCATGGCTAAACATCTGCGCCCGGGCGCACTATAACGCTTCTGTTGCTCAAAGGGCGCCTAATTAGGGTAAACTAGGCGCTTTATTCTTAACGATTGAGCATTATGGCGCCCAAAGCAACCGTTTATAAAGTGCAGCTGCAGATTGCCGACATGGATCGTGGCTACTACCAGGATCATTCCCTCACTATTTCGCAACACCCGTCTGAAACCGATGCCCGCATGATGGTCAGGCTGTTGGCGTTTGCCCTGAATGCCAGTGACACCCTGGCCTTTAGCAAGGGGCTCTGCGTCGAAGGGGAGCCTGAACTGTGGCAGAAATCCTTAAGCGATGAGATAGAGTTGTGGATCGAGTTTGGCCAGAGTGACGAGAAGTGGCTGAGGAAGGCAAGTAGCCGTGCCGATAAAGTTTTGCTCTATACCTATGGTGGCCGCGCCGTGCCAATTTGGTGGCAGCAAAATGAGCAAGCGCTCAGTCGTTACCAAAATCTCGAGGTGTGGAATCTTCCCGAAGAGGCGGTGAAGGCGATGGGTGAGATGGTGGCCCGTAACATGAGTCTGCAATATAACATCAGCGAAGGTGAGGTGTGGCTCTCAAACGACAGTGGCAGTGTACACATAGTCCCCGAGCAGCTAAAGGGATAAGCGTTAGAGGATACGCTAGCGCGACGATTACCGTCCATAAGCCCTGGATAAAGGCATAAAAAAACCAGTCTCGCGACTGGTTTTTTACTTTGGGGGTTGTTTTAACGAAGATGTTAATTGAGGAGATTAGGCCTCTTCGGCTAGCTCTTCTTCGCCGCGGCCCTTTGTCTTCACTATGATAAGCGCCGTGATAACTAGGGTGGCAACGATACCGGCAAGGGTCGATACCGTCATCGGCAGGCCTGCACCTAAGGTGGCCGAGTTGAGCAGGAAGCTGATGACCACTGTGGTCATGAACATGGCTGGCACGGTACAGATCCAGTGCAACTTGTTATGACGCAGCAGGTAAGCAGAAGCGGTCCAAAGCATCATCACAGCCGTGGTTTGGTTAGCCACACCGAAGTAACGCCAGATCACACCGAAGTCAACCTGAGTCAGAATCGCACCAACCACAAACAGTGGGATGGCCAGCATAAGACGCTTAGGCAGCGCTATCTGTGGCATCTTGAAGAACTCTGACAGGATAAGACGTGCAGAGCGGAAAGCGGTATCGCCAGAGGTGATAGGCAGAACAATCACACCTAGGATAGCCATGAATCCGCCGACCGCGCCCAGCAGGCCAGTAGAGGCTTCGTATACGACATTTGCAGGGTTACCCGCCATGCCGGCATTTAGACCTTCTACACCGCCGAAGAATGACAGGGCGATAGCACACCAGATAAGGGCGATGATACCTTCACCAATCATGGCGCCGTAGAACACGAAGCGGCCGTTAGATTCATTCTCGACGCAACGGGCCATCAGCGGAGACTGAGTGGCGTGGAAGCCAGATACGGCACCACAGGCGATGGTGATGAATAGCGCAGGCCAGAGTGGCATGTCGTTCGGGTTCAGGTTAGTCAGGAAGTCACCGGCGCTGAAACCTGGCAGCAGCGTGTGCTCGCTAGAGACGATCAGGGCGATGGTCAGGCCCACAGACATGAAGAGCAGCAGGGCGCCGAAGAAGGGGTAGAGGCGACCGATAATCTTATCGACAGGCACGATAGTGGCGATCAGGTAGTAGGTAAAGATGATGCCAAGGAACAGGCTAACATCCCAACCGGTCAATTTGCCTAGCAGGCCAGCCGGCGCCGAGATGAAGACCACACCCACCAGCAGTAGGAGTATGATGGCGAACACGTTCATGAAGTGCTTGGCGCTCTTGCCCAGATACTTACCGGCAAGGTTTGGCACTGACTGACCATTGTTGCGCACCGACAGCATGCCCGAGAAGTAGTCGTGCACCGCACCGGCGAAGATACAACCTATGACGATCCATAGCATGGCGGCAGGACCATAGAGGGCACCTAAGATAGGGCCGAAGATGGGGCCAACACCTGCAATGTTTAACAGTTGAATGAGGTAGACCTTACCTTTCGACATAGGCACATAGTCGACGCCGTCTGTCTTGGTAAAGGCGGGGGTTTGGCGAGCGGTATTGATACCGAACACCTTCTCAACAAACTTACCGTAGATGAAGTATCCGCCGAGGAGCAGGCCGACACAGATTAGAAACCACATCATAATTAGTACTCCCATTAAAAGTTAACAAGAGTGTAACCTGTCGGCAATTTTAGGAAACCGACATTTAGGTGAGTGGTCGAATAAGCGGATTAAGCGGTAAAATCGAGGCGGTAACTGTATTAGTGAAAGCCGAAGATCTGTTTCAGCGGCTTGAGGAAACGCCGCGACACAGGGATGGTTTTACCCGAGTGGGTGACCACCTCGGCGCCATTTTCCAGGATGAGGATCTCGCTGATCGCCTGCGGGGAGACCAGATACTGCTTATGGCAGCGTACCAGATCTGTCTTCTCCTCTAACACCTTGAGGGTCAGGTGAGTGTGTACCTGCTCCTGCGCCGTGGTGACATGGATGCCGCTGAGATCGCTAAAGGCAAACTCCACTTCACCGACATTGACCACCTTGAGACGATTGCCGCAGTAACAGGGAACATGCTCGAGCTGAGTCGGCAGTACCGCATCCAGCGGCTTTTGGTGTAGATCTCGGCGCACCCTTTCAATAGTGGTGGCCAGGCGCGCCTCATCGACGGGTTTGAGTAGATAATCGAAGGCATGATTGTCGAAGGCCTTGATGGCGTACTCGTCGAAGGCGGTAACAAACACCACCCTGGGCATGTTGTCGGGATCTAACATGGCGACCAACTCGAGTCCATTTACCTTGGGCATCTGAATATCGACGAAGATCAGCTGAGGCTTGAGCTTGCCAATGGCTTGCATCCCCTCGATGGCATTACTGCACTGGCCTATTACCTCAAGATCGGGATAGATCTTGAGTTGGTCGTAAAGGGCTTCGCGGGCAAAGGGTTCATCGTCGATTATTAAGCAAGTGATCACGCCGTGGATTCCGTTTGTGCCGCATCGTTAAGCGGCAGAGTAATAATAACTTGGGTAAAACGGTCCTTCTCGCAGTTGATCTTAACGCCATAGAGGGGGCCAAACAGGCTCTGGATCCGCTTATGGACGATGGACATACCTAATCCTGAGGTGTCTGTATTGAGCTCTTCTCGATACAGACCTGCATTGTCTTTAACTTCCAATATTAATAAATCTTGCTCGGCTCTGCCACTGACCCAGATCTCGCCGGGCTCAAGCAGGTGTGATGTACCGTGCTTCACCGCATTTTCTATGATGGGCTGCAGGGTAAAGGCCGGCAGGCGATACTGGTGCAACGCGGACGGAATATCGATATGCACGCTGAGTTTGTCGATAAACCTTGCCTTCTCTATGGTGAGGTAGGCGTCGATATGTTCTAGCTCGTCGCTGAGGGTCACCAGGCCCGTGGTGCGCTTGAGGTTGATACGCAGAAACTGCGACAGATGTTGCAGCAGCTGTCTCGCCATCAGGGGATCTTTGCCTATGATGGCGGCGATGGTATTGAGGGCGTTAAACAGGAAGTGAGGGTTCACCTGAGCCTGCAACAGCTTTAGTTCGGCCTGGGTGAGCAGGCTCTGTTGCAGCTCATAGCGGCCATAGAGGATCTGGTTACTCATCAGCCTGGCGATCCCTTCTCCCAGGGTGCGGTTGATGTTGAGAAACAGCTTGTTCTTCGGCTCATAGAGCTTGATGGTACCAATCACCTCGGACTCACACCGCAGGGGGATAACCAGGCTGGAGCCGAGACGACACTGGGGCGAGATGGAGCAGGCATAGGGAGTCTCCACGCCGTCGGCGAACATGACGCAGTTCTGCTCTATGGCATCTTGGGTGATCTTAGATGAGATAGGCGTCCCGGGAATATGATGGTCATCGCCGATGCCGATGAAGGCCAGTAGCTTCTCTCTGTCGGTAATTGCCACCGCGCCGACGTTGGTCTCCTCCAATATGATTTGCGCCACCTTAGTGCTGCCCTCCTGATCGAACCCCTTGGAGAGAATGCCTACGCTGCGCTCGGCAATTTTCAGCGCCTTGGTGGAGAAGGCGGAAGAGAGCTTGTCGAACATGGTCTTCTGATCTCGCACCATACTCATGAAGAGAGCGGCGCCGATGGAGTTGACCGTCAGCATGGGCAGCGCAATCTGTTTGACCAGGGTCAAGGCCTCGCCATAGGGTTTGGCGATGGCCAGGATCAGTGCCATCTGTAGCATCTCGGCCGAGAAGGTGACCAGGGCGACCAGCAGTGGTGCATAGACCATCTCACTGCGGTTTTGTTTGCGCAGATAGAAGCCGACTATGCCCGCCGACAGCCCCTCTAGGGTGGTGGAGATGGCGCAGGCCAGATCGGTAAAGCCACCCATGCTGTATCTGTGCAGACCGCCGGTTAAGCCGACCAGAAAACCGGTTACCGGTCCGCCTAACAGGCCACCGAGCACGGCGCCCATGGCACGGGTGTTGGCGATAGCATCGTTGGTCTGCTCGCCAAAATAGGTGGCCATGATGCAAAAGCCCGAGAAGATAAGATAGATGTAGATCTTATGGGGCAGGCGAGTGGCCGTCTCGGCAAACAACTTAAACAGCGGCGTCTTACTTAGCAGGTACACTATCACCAGATAGAGACACATCTGTTGGGTGAGCAGGAGGATCAGCGGCATAGCAACTTGGGTACTCGTGTAGGAGAGGCCTGAGTGATCTTCAGCATAGCACTGGCGCTGGTTTTAGGACAAGGGCGGGCTTTGCGTACGGGATCAAAGTTTCTGTCAATGAGATAGGTTATAAAGAGATATCTTTTTTATATCTTTTAGGAAGAGTATGTCAGATTCAATTCATGGCCATCAGGTGATGGAACTTATGTTGTCCTTGGGCCGCGCAGTATCAAAGAGGGAGCTGACTCAGCTCATGCATAACGAGTTTGGTGAGCATGCACGCTATCATACCTGTTCGGCCAGCGAGATGGACGCCCAGGAGCTGATTGCGTTTCTCGAGCGTAAGGGCAAGTTTACCGAGTCGGCCGAGGGGATAGCCACCGCAGCCGATCGTATCTGCAATCACTAACGCATCGCTAGTCCTGGCTGAGCTCTATCAAGGCTTGTAGCTCTGCCTTAGATTTACCGGCGAATTCGGTGATCATCATACGGATCAGGCGAGACTTGGCCACCTTGCTCTCCTTCGCCAGCGAATTGAGCTGAGCTATGCTGGTCTCGGTCAGGGTAAAGGTGGCATGGCGAAAGATACGGCTCGCCTGCTTCTTCTGGTTGACCGTGGTATTGGTTTTGCGTTGTTTCTTGACGCGATTAGAGAGGCTAGGCTGACCAAACGCATAGTTGTTGGCATCCTCGATAAAATCTTCAACCGACAACTTTTTGCGTGGCTTAGATTTACGGCGTTTAAGATCAGTTAAGCTCATAGGAATTTTCTGGTGGTATCGCAAACAGTTCATCGGCGATAGCACGTATCTCGGCGGCGGCTTTTCCTTCCGGTTCGATTTCGATGACCGACGATCCTTGTTCTTCACTGTCATCATAGATGTTGCGGCTAAAGGTCACCGCGTCCAACACCCTGAGTCCGAATGATTCAACCACCTCCTTGGCCTCCAGTATGCGTTTATATTGGCTGGGCAGTGCAGGGCACTGGGTCATCACCACGGTAGCCACCATCTTAGGGTTGACCATCTTACAGGTGCTGAGCATATCTTCCATATGGGGGAGAGTCTTAAGATCCCGCCGCTTGGGCCTCAGAGGCAGTACCACATAGGTGGCTACCGACATGGCCGCACGCATGGCTAGGTTGTCCTGACCACCGCAGTCGACGATCACATAGTCGAATCTTTGGTCTAACCCAAGAAGATCATTACGAATTTTACCGTAGAGTTGAATGCAGTTAATCGCGGGTAGGCTGGTATCTTCGTTACGGGCCTGGATCCAGTCTGAGGTGGTGCGCTGGGGATCACAGTCGACCATCAATACGTTGGCTTTGTATTTTTGAGTGATATGTACGGCGATATTTTGGGCCAGGCAACTCTTGCCCGCGCCACCTTTCTCACCCCCAACAAGCAGAATCATAGCGTGTCTCCCTCAAGCATTGGCACTGGTTTATGTCGCAGAACTTGTGCTGTTTAGTATAGAACAGAGTTATGGATACTGCCCGAACTCCTGTTTTTAGTTCACTGAAAAGGCTAAATAATTTGCATCGCAACCTGGAAACGATGTGGTGCACATTCGGTGCATCGACACACCTGGGCCTTGATACTGTTTTGCTTATCTGTGTTGGGATTGAAGGTGACAGTGAGCAGGTCGCCCAAAGTAAAAGCCTGCTTGTATTCAATCAGCACACCACGACGCGCCAGATCCATACAGATGGCATCATCTGTGTGCACCACGTCTAAGCCATCCGTCCATGAGATCAGGATACGTTCGGCTTCCATGTCAACCCGCAGGGATTGACGGCGTTCTTCAAAATCTTCGTGGTTTTGATCCATCAGAGTTTTCCTTGCTGTTAGATATAGGGGGAAAGCCTTTTAAACGTAGCACAGTTTATGTGGGAAATAATAGTTATAACAACATGAATAACGGTTAGTTATTTACAGCTGATGTTGAGTTGATGCTTGGTAGTCAAATGTAAAAAGGGGCGGCGCCTGCCGCCCCACAAACAGGCTAGTGATCGTCCTCTTTTCGAGGATAGGGGAGTTTTAGCTGTCCCCAGCGGATCACGATAACCGTACTGGCGAGCACTAGGGTAGAAACCGAGATGGCTAGAATACGCCAGTCTTCCATCCCCTTCATATCCAGAATCAGATAACGGGCCAGGGCGACGATGGCGATATAGAGCGGCATCCGCACCGGTAACTTACCGGACTCTGCGTAGTTGGCCACCATGGCCAGCACCTCGAGATAGATGAATAGCAGCAGCAGATCCGCCAGCGCGACCTCTCCCATCTTGATGATGTGCGCTATCTCTTGCCCTATGGCCACTATGGTGGCAATGGCGATGATAATTAAAACAAAATGTTCTATTGCTTTGAGGCTTTTAGAGCCATATTGCGTGTAGAGTTTTCCCATGAATAGCGCTCAATAATGTTTTTATAGATGGTAACAAGTATTGAGCGCTATGCCAGAGCCTGGATGTGATGCTTTTCACAAACTGACGTTTTGGCCTCTGTTAGGGACTTAGCCGGGTCTGCCATCAACCCTTGGAGTGAGCAGAATGGGGGCGTAGCAGACAACAAAGGTGCCAAAGGCGAAGATCCAGGCCACCAGGGCAACCGTGAGCCAAAGCATAAACTGCTGTGGGAACAGGCTTGCCAAGACGCGGGTGATTGTCGAGATAAGGATAAGGGCGAAGGCGCCTGTCATTACCTTAGGTGGTAGCAGGTTGCGACCAGTATGGCCCAAGGAGACCCTGGCCATCATTGCCAGGATCATGCCGCCCAGTCCGCCTACCGTCATGGCGTGCAGACCGGCCGAGACGCTAGCGCCCATCGCGATCAGCAGCAGGCCAACCGGGATGCAGAGATAGCTCAGATGCAGCGACCAGAGTAGTGGTACGCCAAAGGTAGATTGCACGCCCCAACGAGACCAGCGTACCAAGAGGGTGATCCCGGCCACGGCGGCGCACAGCATTACCGCAAGGGGCTGACCCACGAGCATGGCGATAAAGAGAGCCATCAGGCTGATGAAGGTGAGCTTCTCCAGCCAGGAGATGTTGTCCGGGCGCTGCCACTGTGTGGCTCTATCGGTAAAGAAGGGAATTACCCGGCCACCGATGAGGGCCACTATGGTTACCATCAAGATGGTGGCACCGTGAAAGGCATGGGATACCAGCAGGCTGTTCTGGCTGCTCACACCGTAGTAGCTCAGGGCATTGGCCATGGTGAGCAGCAGCAAGATGGGGATGAAGGCAAAGTTGTGCCATTGCCTCACGGCGATCACCTGGCGGGCCAGTACCAGTGCCGCTGCCGGCGCGAACAGTAGATCCAGCATGGCCACGACCTCGAAGCTGCCCCACTGATTATTCGCGAGTAAGATGCGCGGCGCCAGCCAAAGCAGGAAGAGGGCTCCCAGTGACCAGCCTTTGATGCTCTTCTGACCTGTCCAGGTTTGCGATGCGGTTAACAGGAAGCCTGCCACAATCGCCATCACGAAGCCGAACAACATCTCATGGCCGTGCCACCACAGCGGATTGCCATGGGGAGTAAAGCCGAGACGACCGGTGAGAAAGCTGCCCCAAAGTGCCGGGCAATCAGGCTGAACAGAGCGCCAAATAGGAAGAAGGGACGAAACCCCAAACGCAGCAGGGCGAGTTTGGGTTGGAGGTGGGCGGGTTCGTCTATGTTAAGCATACGCGTCTCAATAAATATCCGAGTAATTATGTCGGATATTATAAGATGTAATTTATATGCATGTAAATAAGCGGTAGTCGCTTTTAACGAATACAGACTTTAAATCTGTGTATTGACGGCGACTAATACCAATCAAAGTGAGTATTTGATCAGAAATAGCGCAGGAAAAACGCTTGAGAGCAAAGCAGGATTTTTAGATAAGTCATTATTAAACAACTAAAAATACTGATGCCGTCATTGAGTGTTTTAACAAGCTAGCATGATCAATTATTTATTACGATTGGTATAAGGGCGGAAGCCGTCTTACGGGGCCTTATAAGCGTACTTGCTACTTTAATAGGCGGCTGGCAGGTATACAGTTAAAGACGATGGTTTCACGAACCCGTGGGCTGATGGCGAAACCCGAAAAAGATGTCAACAAAAAGCATAAAAATCAGGTGTTAAAAAACCGCCCCTAAATTATGTACAGTAACTTATATACAGTATCTTATGTACAGTAACCTAAAGGGCGGTTTTAATAGAGTGCGATTAATCCAGGGATTAACGCTTAAGGGCATCGCTCAGCAGAGGGCGGAAGCTCTTCACCATAGCGACGGTTGCCTTAGGGCTACCTGCGATGATGTTGCCTGAACCCATGTAGCCGTGGTTACCGGTAAAGTCGGTGACGGTACCGCCGGCTTCACGAACCAGCAGATCGCCTGCGGCGATGTCCCATGGCTTAAGGCCGATTTCGAAGAAGGCGTCCATACGACCGGCTGCTACGTAAGCCAGATCCAGGGCGGCAGAACCTGCACGGCGCAGATCGGCACACTGGCTGAAAGTAGAGGCCAGCAGCTTCATGTATGTTTCTGAGTGTTGCTTTGCTTTGAATGGGAAGCCGGTACCTACGATGGCGTCGCTAAGATCGTTTGCTTTGCTCACGCGGATACGGAAATCGTTTAGCTTGGCGCCTTTACCGCGCACAGCAGTGAAAAGCTCGTCACGAACAGGATCGTAGACGACGGCAACTTCGGTTTTGCCTTTGTGTTGTACGGCGATAGAAACCGCAAAATGAGGGATGCCTCTAACAAAGTTGTTAGTGCCATCCAAGGGATCGACAATCCACATGTAGTCGCTGTTTTGACCCTTATTCTCACCATTTTCTTCACCGACAATGGTGTGGTCCGGGTATGACTTGCGGATTTGATATGTAATGGCAGCTTCAGCTTCTTTATCTACGTTAGTCACGTAGTCATTGATACCTTTTGCGCTAACTTCTACACGGTCGAGTTCGGTATAGGCACGCATAATTGTTTGGCCGGCAGCGCGAGCGGCGCGCACAGCGATGGTCTGCATCGGATGCATTACAATCCCCTGGATGTTAAAGAACAGATATAAATAATCGGCGCGTATTATACGCTTTTCAAGCGTTATATCAAATATAGATTTTTATATTAAGGGATCCCCTCGCGCTGTGATACCATCAATCCACTGTTCTATAGAAAGAAATCAAACTTGTTTCATGCTTAGCAATATTCGTGTCGTTCTCGTAGGAACCACTCATCCAGGTAATATAGGTTCAACCGCCCGTGCCATGAAAACCATGGGGCTTTCCACACTTTATCTCGCCGAGCCCAAGGTGGCACCCGATGGCCAGTCTGTCGCGCTCGCCGCCGGGGCGTCGGATATCCTTAAGCATGCGGTGACCGTCGACTGTTTGGAAGACGCTATTGCCGATTGCAGCCTGGTGATCGCCACCAGTGCCCGCAGCCGTACTCTGGACTGGCCCATGCTGGATCCTCGTCAGGCGGGTGAAAAACTTGCCGGCGCCGCCGTTAGTGGCCCGGTGGCCATCGTCTTTGGTCGTGAGAGCAATGGTCTGAGCAATGATGAGCTGCAAAAATGCAACTATCATGTGAGCATACCCGCGAATCCGGAATATACCTCGCTGAACCTGGCTCAGGCGGTGCAAATCATCTGTTATGAGGCGCGCGTGGCGCACCTCAACATGGATCCCGAGACGGTGGAAGAGCAGGCGTATCCGCTGGCCAAGGAGCAGGAAAACTTCTTCGTTCATCTGGAGAAGACACTGCTTTCGACCGGATTTATCATCAAGCAGCATCCGGGGCAGGTGATGACCAAGCTGAGACGACTCTTTAGCCGGGCGAGGATCGAGAGCCAGGAGATGAACATCCTGCGTGGTATCCTGACCTCGGTAGATAAGAAGGTCGCATTGGCCCAGCAGGCCACAAAAGTCGTGCAGTCAACGAAGGAAGAATAGAGCCATGGGCGTGATTTCCAGAATTAAAGATGACATAGCCTCCATCTACCATAGAGACCCGGCGGCAAACGGTACCCTAGAGATCCTACTCAACTATCCAGGGATGCAGGCGATTTGGATCCACCGTGTCAGCCATAAGCTTTGGAAGGCCAAATGGTGTCTGACGGCGCGCATGATCTCTACCTTCTCACGCTGGTTGACCGGCGTGGAAATTCATCCGGGTGCCACCATAGGCGACCGTTTCTTTATCGACCATGGCATGGGCGTGGTGATCGGTGAGACAGCCGAAATCGGTAACGACTGTACTCTATACCATGGCGTAACCCTTGGGGGCACGACCTGGCAGGCGGGCAAACGTCACCCGACCCTTGGCAACAATGTGGTCGTGGGCGCCGGTGCCAAGATCCTCGGTCCCATCACCATGCACGATGGGGCGCGTGTGGGCTCTAACTCTGTGGTGGTCAAAGAGGTGCCAAAAGACACCACTGTGGTGGGGATCCCCGCCCGAGAAGTGGCCAGGCCTAGCGATGAGGCTAAGGAGCATGCTCAGCGCCGCTCCGAGATGGCCAAGAAATATGGCTTCGATGCCTATGCGGTCTCGCCCGATAATCCCGACCCTGTGGCCAATGCCATCGGCAAGATGCTCGACCATATGCACCTGATGGACTCCAAGGTGCAAGAGGTGTGTCAGGCCGTGCAGAGCATGGGCGGCAGCGTCTGTACCGAACGGCTTCCCGAGCTCGAAGTGGGTGAATTTAGCGACGCCGAGCAGGCCGCCGCCGAGAAACGCCAGCAGGCGATAGATGAGTTTGATCCCATTATTTAATAAAGAGTGAGATTTATTGCCCTCTGAGCGTTGAATCTTTGCCTTGAAACAGGTTAAATACCCCAGCAACGAAGCAGGGTATTTCCTGTTTCCGATAACGCCCTTAATACCTGACCAAAATACTAGGTTTTATACTTGACTAAAATAGTCGGGTATGATTGAATTGACCTAAGCATTTTAGAGAGCAGTGGTAGCTATGAAACTAACTTCAAAAGGTCGGTATGCGGTAACGGCAATGTTAGACGTTGCAATGCATTCTACTTCTGGCCCGGTCCCATTAGCTGACATCTCCGAGCGTCAGGGAATCTCTCTTTCCTATCTTGAACAACTCTTCGCTAAATTACGTAAGCATGGATTAGTCTCCAGCGTCAGAGGACCTGGTGGCGGTTATCGTCTCGGCTTCGACGCCAGTGATATCTCCGTGGGCATGGTCGTAAGGGCGGTAGATGAGTCGGTCGACGCCACACGTTGTCAAGGTTTGGGAAATTGTCAGAGCGGTACAAGATGTTTAACCCATTCGCTCTGGGGCGATTTGAGCAAACAGATTTCAGATTTTTTAAATGGCATTAGCCTTGCGGGTCTGATGAACAAGCGAGATGTGCAATTTATCTCAATCAAGCAAGACAAGATGCAACAGGAACAAAGAGTAACCCTATAAGTTAACTTTGTTATTAATTATTACTATATGTACGTGGTTAAGTGGTCGCGCCATGACTACTCAGTACGGAGTGTGAGATGAAGCTTCCTATTTATTTAGATTATGCTGCGACGACGCCGGTCGATCCGCGCGTAGCAGAAAAAATGATGCAATACATGACGATGGACGGGATTTTTGGTAACCCCGCTTCACGTTCTCACCGCTACGGCTGGCAGGCCGAAGAGGCGGTGGATATCGCCCGTAACCAGGTGGCCGAGTTGATCAACGCCGATCCTCGCGAGATCGTATTTACCTCGGGTGCTACCGAGTCTGACAACCTGGCTATCAAAGGTGTTGCGCATTTTTATCATAAGAAAGGCAAGCACATCATCACCAGCAAGACAGAACATAAGGCTGTGCTGGACACCTGCCGTCAGCTAGAGCGCGAAGGCTTTGAAGTGACCTACCTTGAGCCAGAGTCAAACGGCATCATCCCTATCGAAAAGATCGAAGCGGCGATGCGTGAAGACACTATCCTGCTCAGCCTGATGCATGTAAACAACGAGATCGGCGTGATTCATGATATCGACGCCATCGGCGAGCTTTGCCGTGCCAAGAAGGTGATCTTCCACGTAGACGCGGCACAAAGCGCGGGCAAATTGCCTATCGACCTGCAGAAGACCAAGGTCGACCTGATGTCTATCTCGGCCCATAAGATGTATGGCCCTAAGGGCATCGGCGCCCTATATGTGCGTCGTAAGCCACGTATTCGTCTGGAAGCGACCATGCACGGTGGCGGACACGAGCGCGGCATGCGTAGCGGTACCCTGGCGACTCACCAGATTGTGGGCATGGGTGAAGCGGCAGCCATTGCCAAGGCCGACATGGAAAGCGACAACGCCCGTATCCGTCGTCTGCGCGACAGACTATGGGACGGCATCAAGCATATCGAAGAAACCTATATCAACGGTGATGCAGAGCAAAGATACTGCGGCAGCCTGAACGTCAGCTTTAACTTCGTCGAAGGTGAGTCTTTGATGATGGCGCTGAAAGATCTGGCTGTTTCATCAGGTTCTGCCTGTACCTCAGCAAGTTTAGAGCCTAGCTATGTGCTTCGTGCATTAGGATTAGACGATGAAATGGCGCACAGCTCAATCCGTTTCTCTATCGGTCGTTTCACGACGGAAGAGGAGATTGACCATGCGATCGAGACCATTACCAAGTCTATCGGTCAGTTGAGAGAGATGTCTCCATTGTGGGAGATGTTCAAAGATGGTGTAGACCTGTCAAAAGTGCAGTGGGCACACCATTAATCCGGCCGATAAACGAATAGAGATTGGAGCAGAATCATGGCTTACAGTGAAAAAGTAATAGATCATTATGAGAACCCGCGTAACGTAGGTTCATTCGACAAGAACGACCCTTCAGTCGTGACCGGCATGGTAGGCGCGCCTGCCTGTGGTGACGTCATGAAGCTTCAGCTGAAGATCGACGAGCAGGGCATCATCGAAGACGCCAAGTTTAAGACTTACGGCTGTGGTAGCGCTAT
The DNA here is from genome assembly GCF_000832025.1 of Shewanella sp. cp20. Taxonomy (NCBI): domain Bacteria; kingdom Pseudomonadati; phylum Pseudomonadota; class Gammaproteobacteria; order Alteromonadales; family Shewanellaceae; genus Shewanella; species Shewanella sp. cp20. Next base: position 38,138 of record NZ_JPII01000045.1, read on the forward strand.
CGCGTCTAGCTCTCTGGTCACCGAGTGGGTGAAGGGCAAGACGATTGAAGAAGCACAAGCGATTAAGAATACGGATATTGCTGAAGAGCTTGCCTTACCGCCTGTAAAAATCCACTGCTCAATCTTGGCTGAAGACGCCATCAAGGCAGCGTTAGACGAATACAAGGCTAAGCACGAAAAGTAATAGTCGGAGTAATAATGGCAATAACGATGACACCGGCGGCGGCCGAGCGAGTAAGAAGTTTCTTGGCTAACCGCGGTAAAGGTATCGGATTACGTTTGGGACTGAAGACGTCCGGCTGCTCCGGCATGGCATACGTGCTGGAGTTCGTCGACGAACTCAATGACGACGATGAAGTTTATGAGATCGAAGGGGTGAAAATCATCATCGATGCCAAGAGTTTCATCTACCTGCAAGGGATCGAGTTAGATTTCGTCAAAGAGGGACTCAACGAGGGCTTCCAGTTCAACAACCCCAATGCGAAAGGGGAGTGTGGCTGCGGCGAGAGCTTCACAGTTTAACGAGCGAATCGAGATACATGAACTATTTTGAGTTGTTTAGTTTATCGCCATCGTTTGAGCTAGATACCGCTTTACTTTCAGAGCGGTATCGCGAGCTGCAGCGTGCGGTGCACCCTGATAAGTTTGCCAATGCCAGCGAGCAGGACAAGCGTCTGGCCGTGCAGCATACCGCCCAGGTTAACGATGGTTATAACACCCTGAAACATCCCATCTCGCGCGCCGAGCACATGCTCAGCCTCAAGGGAATCGACCTAAGCCACGAATCCACCACGGTTAAAGACACTGGGTTTTTAATGCAGCAGATGGAGTGGCGCGAGGCCCTGGAGGAGATCAGCGACAGCGATGATCCCGACGAGGTGATTGAGCATCTGCATCAATCCTTTGGCGAGTATCGCGGTGAGATCACTTCGCAGCTGGCACAAAAGATAGGCAGCGACGAGTCTTCAACCCTGGAGCAGGCCGCCGATCTGGTGCGTAAACTCAAGTTTATGGATAAGCTGCAGGCGGAACTCGAGCGAGCCGAAGACGCACTCTTTTAAGCGCGAATGTTTTTTGATGGCTCTGTCGTCGATTGAGGTCGATTGAGCCTTTTATTTTTTTAAGTTGGAAAGATATGGCACTTTTGCAGATCGCTGAACCCGGACAGAGCGCCGCGCCGCACCAGCACAGGCTGGCTGTGGGCATTGACTTAGGTACTACCAACTCCCTAGTGGCTGCCGTGCGCAGTGGTGTTGCCGATACCCTGGCCGACGAATCAGGCCGTCACGCCCTGGCTTCCGTGGTGCGTTACAGCGAAGATGGGGTGCAGGTCGGCGTGGATGCCGAGCGTTTCTCTGCCCAAGACCCACTCAATACCGTGGTCTCTGTTAAGCGTTTCATGGGGCGCAGTCTGAGTGATATCCAGGCCAAGGATGCCTCGCTACCCTATAATTTCTCTGCCAGCGAAAACGGCTTGCCGCTCTTTAATACCCAGGCCGGTCAGTTCAACCCTATTCAGATCTCTGCCGATATCCTAAGACCCTTAGTGGAGCGCGCCGAGAAGACCCTAGGGGGTTCCTTAGAAGGTGTGGTCATCACAGTGCCTGCCTACTTCGATGACGCTCAGCGTCAGGGCACCAAAGAGGCGGCCAGCCTGCTTGGGGTCAAGGTGCTGCGTCTACTCAACGAGCCGACGGCGGCAGCCATTGCCTACGGACTGGATTCGGGGCAGGAAGGGGTGATCGCCATCTATGACTTGGGCGGCGGCACCTTCGATATCTCGATTCTGCGTCTTAACAAAGGGGTGTTCGAGGTACTGGCTACCGGCGGTGATTCCGCCCTTGGCGGCGACGATTTCGACCATGCCTTGGCGGATCATCTGCAGCAGAGCTGGCAACTGGCCAGCCTCAGCGCCAGCGAACGCCGCGCACTGCTCATCGAGAGTCGCCGTGTGAAAGAGGCGTTGACCGAGCAGGCAAGTGTTACCGCGAGCCTGACATTGGCGGCGGGAGAAGTATTTGAGCAAGTGGTCGACAAGGCGCAGTTTGATGCCCTGATCGAGCCCTTGGTGAAGAAGACCATCGCCAGTTGTCGCCGCGCGCTACGCGATGCCGGTATCAGTACCGATGAAGTGTTGGAAACCGTGATGGTTGGCGGCTCGACCCGCGTGCCTCTGGTACGTGAGCGCGTCGAAGGCTTCTTCGGTAAGGCGCCGCTGACCTCGATCGATCCCGATCGCGTGGTCGCCATCGGCGCCGCGATTCAGGCCGACATCTTGGTGGGTAACAAGCCAGAGTCTGATCTACTGCTGCTGGATGTGATCCCGCTGTCGCTAGGTATCGAAACCATGGGTGGCCTGGTTGAGAAGGTGGTGTCTCGTAACACCACGATTCCGGTTGCCCGCGCCCAGGAGTTTACCACCTTTAAGGATGGCCAAACTGCCATGGCATTTCATGTGGTGCAGGGCGAGCGTGAGCTGGTGGCCGATTGTCGCTCGCTAGCCCGTTTTACCCTCAAAGGCATTCCGCCTATGGCGGCCGGCGCGGCCCATATTCGTGTCACCTTCCAGGTCGATGCCGATGGTTTGCTTAGCGTGACCGCCATGGAGAAATCATCTGGCGTTCAGGCCAGCATCCAGGTTAAGCCTTCCTTCGGTCTGACCGACGAAGAGATCGGCACCATGCTCAAAGATTCGATGGCCCATGCCAAAGAGGATATCGAGCGTCGCATGTTGGCCGAGCAGCAAGTGGAGGCGGCCAGGGTGCTAGAATCCCTGTCGGCGGCACTGGCTAAAGATGGCAACCTGCTCGATGAAGCAGAAGCGGCGACGATTCAGGCGGGAATGGCCAATCTGGCACAGGTGGCGAGCCAAGCCGATACGGACGCCATCGAAAAGGCAATTGCTGCGCTGGACGATGCCAGCCAAAGCTTTGCCGCGAAACGTATGGATAATTCCATTCGATTGGCGCTCAAGGGCCAGTCGGTTGACAATATATAGGTAACAATATGCCTCAAATAGTTTTTTTACCCAATGAAGAGTTATGCCCGGACGGCGCAGTAGTCGAGGCCCAGGTGGGCGAGACTGTGCTGGACGTGGCGCTGCGTAATGGCATCAGCATCGAGCATGCCTGTGAGAAATCCTGTGCCTGTACCACTTGTCATGTGATCATCCGTGAAGGCTTCGATGAGCTGGAAGAGAGCGATGAGCTCGAAGATGATATGCTGGATAAGGCATGGGGCCTAGAGCCTGAGAGCCGCCTGTCGTGCCAGTCTAAGGTGCCCGACAGCGATCTTGTTGTCGAGATCCCTAAATACACCATCAACATGGTGAGTGAAGGTTAAGCCTGACTTACAGTGCGCTGCACAGCGAAAGAAAGCCGGTTCATCAGACCGGCTTTTTTGATCCCGCCATCCGCCGAGGGACTAAACTTAAGGGAGAGTTTTTAGCGATAGAGGTAAGACAATGAAATGGATAGATTCTCTCGATGTCGCACTCAGTCTGCTTGAGGCCCATCCCGATGTGGATCCCGCCAAGATCCGCTTTACCGATCTGCGGGAGTGGGTGTTGGCACTCGATGAGTTTGACGACGACCCCAATCATTGCAATGAGCGGATCCTGGAGGCGATTCAGGCCTGCTGGATCAACGAGTATTGATGTTGCGTCGAGCTTTTTAGTATCGCCTTGACCCAAAGAGGTTCAGGTTTGTGTTTGCTACTTTGCAAGCAGGATCGCGCAAAGCCTAGATGACGGTTTGATGAATGTCTCATTCATCTCGTTATAAAGGTAGGTTTTTCGGTTTTAATTTCGTATAATCCGCGCGAATTTTTAAAAACCTGTTTAATGAAGGAAGCTAGACATGGCTATCGAACGTACTTTTTCTATCATCAAGCCTGATGCCGTTGCTAAAAACCACATCGGTGCTATCTACAACCGTTTTGAAACCGCTGGCCTGAAAATCATCGCTTCTAAAATGGTTCACCTAAGCAAAGAACAAGCTGAAGGCTTCTACGCCGAGCACAGCGAGCGTCCTTTCTTCGGCGCGCTGGTTGAGTTCATGACTTCTGGTCCTATCATGGTTCAAGTACTAGAAGGCGAAAACGCTGTTCTGGCTAATCGTGAGATCATGGGTGCAACTAACCCAGCAGAAGCGGCTCGTGGCACTCTACGTGCTGACTACGCAGACAGCATCGACGAAAACGCCGTTCACGGTTCAGATGCACTGACTTCTGCAGAGCGTGAAATTGCTTACTTCTTCAGCGCTGAAGAACTTTGCCCACGTACTCGTTAATACGAGTCTGATGCAAAACACGCTAAAAGGAGCCTTAGGGCTCCTTTTTTGTGCCCGCCATTTACGGCAAAATAGTACGGTAAAATAGCCCGAGTCATACCAATCACAGTAAACATGTGATCAGAAATAGCGCAGGAAAAACGCTTGAGAACAAAGCAGGATTTTTAGATAAGTAGTTATTCTACAATTAAAAATACTAATACAGTTATCGAGCGTTTTAACAAGCTAGAATGATCAATGATTTATTACGATTGGTATCAATAGCGAAGAGAAGTCGATGAAAATTGTAGCCGATGAAAACATGCCCTATGTCGAAGCCCTGTTTGCCGATCTTGGCGAGGTGGTGATGGTCGATGGCCGCACCCTGACCCAGGCCCAGGTAGAAGATGCCGATGTCCTGCTGGTGCGCTCAGTCACTAAGGTCGACGAGACCCTGCTCGATGGCTGTGACAGGCTAAAGTTTGTCGGCAGTGCCACCATAGGCATGGATCATCTGGATCTGGATTATCTGAAGCGACGAGGCATATTCTGCACCAATGCGCCGGGCTGTAACGCAGTGGCCGTAGGCGAGTACGCCTTCAATGCCATGCTGGAGCTGGCCAGGCGTTTTCATTCGCCGCTTAAGAATAAGACGGTCGGCATAGTCGGTGCCGGTAACACGGGCACAGCGCTGCAACATTGTCTGCAAGCCTATGGGGTGAAGACGCTGCTTAACGATCCCTTGCTCGAAGCCAGTGGCGATGAGCGCGGCTTTGTCTCCCTGGGGGAACTCATAGAGCGCTGTGATGTGATCTCCCTGCATGTGCCATTAACGCGTTGTGGCGAGCATCCCACCCACTATCTGTTTGACCAGGGGCGCCTGAACACACTCGCCGAAGGCACCTGGCTGCTGAACTGCTGTCGCGGCGAGGTGATAGATAACCGCGCGCTCATTCAGGTGAAACAGGTGCGGGAGGATCTCAAGCTGGTGCTGGATGTGTGGGAAGGGGAACCCGAGCCGATGGCCGAGCTGGTGCCCTTGGTAGAAATTGCCACCCCGCATATCGCAGGCTATAGCCTTGAGGGCAAGGCTCGCGGTACCTTCATGTTATATCAGGCTTTGATGGCTCAGCTCGGAAGAGAGGTCGATAAGTCGCTTTCTAGCCTGTTGCCGCCGCTGTGGAGTCATCAATTGTCGCCCCTGTCGGTGCCTGATGAGAGGGCCTTGCTCAGCCTGGTTCGCCTGGTCTATGACCTGCGCGATGACGACGAACTGTTTCGCCAGCGATTCCAAAATAACAAAGGCTTCGACCTGATGAGAAAAAATCATAAGCATCGACGTGAATTTAGCGCGTTAATGCTAGCCAATGCCGCGGGTTCTGATGTAGATTGGTTGTTCGAATTAGGTTTTTCAGGAGTCGGTCTGTAATTATGTCGCAGGAATTTAACGTCGTCGTTTTAGGTGCATCGGGAGCCGTGGGTCAAACAATGATTGAGATCCTCGAAGAGCGCAACTTTCCCGTTGCCAACTTGTATCCTTTAGCCAGTAGTCGTAGTGCGGGCGACACGGTAACTTTCCATGGTAAACAGGTCGAAATTTTAGACGTGGAGACCTTCGATTGGTCTCAGGCGCAGATAGGTTTCTTCTCGGCGGGCGGTGACGTATCGGCCAAGTGGGCACCTATTGCAGCCGAGCAGGGCTGTGTGGTGATCGATAACACCTCACATTTCCGCTACGACATCGACATTCCGCTGGTGGTTCCGGAAGTGAACCCTCAGGCGATCGCCGATTTTCGTAACCGCAACATCATAGCCAACCCTAACTGCTCGACCATTCAGATGCTGGTCGCGCTTAAGCCTGTCTATGATGCCTTCGGGATCTCACGTATCAATGTGGCCACTTATCAGTCTGTATCAGGCTCGGGCAAACAGGCTATCGAAGAGCTGGCCAATCAGTGTGCCAAGTTGTTGCAGGGGCTGCCGGTAGAGCCTAAGGCCTATCCTAAGCAGATCGCCTTTAATGTGCTGCCTCAGATCGATAAGTTTATGGACAACGGCTACACCAAAGAAGAGATGAAGATGGTGTGGGAAACCCAGAAGATCTTCGGCGACGACCAGATAGTGGTTAACCCTACCGCGGTGCGTGTGCCGGTCTTCTATGGCCACTCCGAAGCCGTGCATATCGAAACCGTGCAGCCGGTGAGCGCCGAGGATGTTAAGGCCGTGTTGCGTGATGCGCCGGGCGTTGAGCTATTCGAGTCTAACGAAGAGTACCCAACGGCGGTGACTGAGGCGGCGGGAACCGATCCTGTTTATGTGGGCCGTGTGCGTGAAGATATCTCGCATCCTAACGGCATCAACCTCTGGGTTGTGTCTGATAACATTAGAAAAGGCGCGGCGCTTAACAGCGTACAGATCGCCGAAGTCTTGGTCAGAGACTACTACTGATCACTCGGCCTAACGGGCCAATAAGCCTCTAAGTGGAGAAAAAGCCTGCAGTTTGCAGGCTTTTTTTTGTGTGATCACTTGTTTTTGAAATGTGAACAGTAGCAGGCCATCTAAAACTGGTTTATAGTAATCTCAATAAATACAATTGCCTAAAGCACGCTGCCAAATGGCAGTCCATCATCGCTTGAAAGGGAAGAATTGATGAACTTTCGCACATCGCATCTTGCTGGTTTGCTAGCCAGCGCACTGCTTGTTCTCTCGTCGACTTCGGGTCTTTTATCTGCCGCAGAACCCCTCAATATTACCGGTCCAGATGGTGAGAGTCGCCAGACACTGCGCCAATATGGTCCAACCACGGCGTCTGATACCTTCTGGAGTATTGCACAGAAAACCCGTCCCGATGCGAGTGTGACCATCTATCAGGTGATGGCGGCGATTTATGAAGCCAACCCTCATGCGTTTACCAGTGACAACTACAACAGCCTAGAGAAGGGGATGATCCTGCTGATCCCCTCTAAAGAGGTGATGCTGGCGATCCCTAAGAGTCTGGCCAAACAGCAGGCCGAAAAAAACGATAGAGGTTGGCGTCAGAAGCCGCAGACCGCGGCTAAGCCTAAGCCGGTAGCGACGGCACAAGCGCCGCAAACGAGTCAACCAGAGGCGAGTCAACCTGAGACTGCTCAGGCCGACATGACTCAGGCCAAAACGACTCCGTCTGATAAGCCTAGCGGCGAACAGCAAAAGCAGATTGAGGCATTAACGGCGCAGCTCGAGGCCGAGCAGGCCAAGAACCTGTCACTCACCGATGAGCTCGCCAGGGCACAAGATAAGCTGAATCTGGGCAACAACGACAGCGAGATGTTGCAGGCCAAGATAGATGAGCAAAGCAGCCGTATTGCCGAGCTGGAAGAGGCACTACTGGTTCAGAAAGAGCAGAAGGCGCAACTTAACAGCGAGGTGGAGCAGTTACGTCAGCAGCTCGCGGCCGCCACTCAGCCAGCCCAGCCTAAAGAGGTTGATGATAGCTGGCGCACCATGATGAGCAGCCCGCTCTACCTCGGTTTGTTCGCGGCCATTCCAGCGCTACTGCTGCTGGTCTTGGTATGGCTGTTTATCAAGCGTCGCAACAATAAGAGTGAGGCGGGCGAGGCGAGCGCGCCTGTGACACAGCAGATGGATGATAAGCCTGTCGCACCAGCGCCTGAAGATAGCGAAGAGATGATGGCGGTGCACCTGGACAATGACGATGAGGCCGACTCGCTGGATTCCTTGATGAAGGTCGACGAAACCCAGTTAACGCCAGAGGCCGATCTTAGCGAGGAGTTGCCGCAGGAAGGCGCCGAGATGGTGGTCGATGCCGGTGATGAGCAAGTGATGTCACCGATCGATGATGAAGGGCAGTCACTCGATGATCTCTGGGCCGAGGCCATGGGCGAGCAGGAAGAGGAAGAGACTAAGGCGGCACCGGAAGATGACCTGGATAGCCTGCTGGCCGAATTGGATGCGCCGGTCGCAGCACCCGCTGAGGACGAGGCAGTCGAAGAGCCATTAGCCGAGGAAACTTCGTTCGAGGCGCCTTCAGCACTTGAAGATGAGGCTGACAGTAGCGAGACAGATCTCGATGAGCTGCTAGCCGAATTTGAGCAAGAGACACCAAGCGAAGAGACTAAAGAGGAAGATTTAGATGCGCTGCTGGCCGAGTTTAACCTGCCAGCAGAAGAAGCAGTAGAAGAAGCGGCCGTGGAAGAGACGGCTAAGGCTGAGGAAACCGCCGAGCCTGAAGTCTCCCCAGAGGATGCGCAGCAGGAAACCCTGGCTGATGAGATAGCGCAGGAACTTGAAGAGGCTATCGATGCTAAGGGCGATGAAGCCGAGGTCGACGATACCGATCTCGACGCCTTGCTAGCCGGTTTTGATGCTGAAACAGCAGCCTCAGAAAACGAAGCGACAGAAGCCGAAGAGGCGCTGACGACTGATAGCGAGCAGGATGATGAGATAGCCCGTCAGATCGCCGCCGAATTTGAGGAAGAAAACGACGATGCCGATGAGGCGGATCTCGATGCCTTATTGGCCGAGTTCGAACCCGCTGCGCCAGCAAGCGAGCCAGAAGCCGCTGAAACTCAAGCGCCAGACATTGCAGCGAGCGATGAAGCGTCCGTCGATATCGAGCCTGAACTTGAGCCGGAACTTGAGCCTGAATTCGACCCGGCAGCCGAGCTAGAAGCGAGTAAGCCATCGACCGGCCATGAGCCGCTAGAATTTGATCTGGGTGAGGATGAGCCAAGCGCTCAAGACGAAACCAAGCCTGAGGATGACGGTGAGGTGGATCTCGATGCACTGCTGGCCGACCTCGAATCGGTCGAAGAGGCAGAACCTAAGGCTGAGAAAAGTGAGTCGGGTTTCTTCGGTGATCTCAAGGGCAATAAGCGCAGCAGCGATAATATGCTTGAGTGGGAGTCTGCATTGACTAGTGCTGAGCCGAGTGCACAGGATACGCCGGCAGAAGAAGATGACGACGAAGGTATCGATCTGCAGCTGGACGATGATGATAATCTGACCGTAGATCAGGCACTGGCAGCCCTGGATGCGGCAGAGAAGAAGGGTGCCGCCAGAGCCGTGCCTGAGCATGACCTGACCGCCTTCCAGCAAGATAACGGCTTTATCGATATCGACAGACTGCTTAACGAGGCCGATGAGGAGCAGCTGGATGTCGACAAATACAAGGAGCTGGATGTCGACATGGGTGAGCTCGATAACCTGATGGGCAATGCGGCCATGGTGGATGTCGACGACGAGGAGAATTCGGTCAATGCCAAGCTGGATCTGGCTCGCGCCTATATCGAGATCGATGACATGGATAGCGCCAAGGCACTGCTCAAAGAGGTCGAGCTCGATGGCAACGAGCGTCAGCAGCAAGAAGCCAAGAAGTTGCTAGACGAGCTCTAGTCCAGAGAAGCTCTAAACCAGAGAAGCTCTAATCAAGATAAGTCATAAAAAACGGTGCTTAGGCACCGTTTTTTTTATGGCGGCAAGCCAATATCTTCTCAATTCATGCCGTTATACCAATCACAGTAAACATGTGATCAGAAATAGCGCAGGAAAAACGCTTGAGAACAAAGCAGGATTTTTAGATAAGTAGTTCTTCTACAATTAAAAATACTAATACAGTTATCGAGCGTTTTAACAAGCTAGAATGATCAATTATTTATTACGATTGGTATTAAATCGAGGATGGCCAATTATCGGGCCAGTTAACTATCCAGTTCATACCGAGCTTGTGCTAGAATCCGCCGCCTAGCGTACATATTTATAAAACATGAGTAATCAAACATGAGGACAGGTATTTCATGCGCGTAGCATTAGGTATCGAATATGATGGCAGCCGTTATTTTGGCTGGCAACGTCAGGCCGAGGTCGACTCGGTACAAGCCCAGCTCGAGCGAGCCCTATCTTTTGTTGCCAACGAACCTATTTCGATTCAATGCGCCGGGCGTACCGATGCCGGGGTGCATGCCACGGGCCAGGTAGTGCATTTCGAGACCAATGCCGTGCGTAAGGAAAGCGCCTGGACCCTAGGGGTCAATGTTAACCTGCCGGACGATATCGCCGTGCGCTGGGCCAAGGATGTGGATGATGAGTTTCATGCCCGTTTTACCGCCACCGCCCGCCGTTATCGTTACATGATCTATAACCATCAGTTCAGACCTGGCATCCTGCGCTCCGGCGTGAGTCATTATCCGGGGCAGATAGATGAGACCAAGATGCATGAGGCGGCTCAGTTTCTGTTAGGTGAGCAGGACTTCACCAGTTTCCGCGCCATTCAGTGCCAGTCAAACACGCCGTTTCGCTGCGTACATGAGGTCAATGTGACCCGTCAGGGCATGTATATCTGCGTCGACATCAAGGCCAATGCCTTCTTACACCACATGGTGCGTAATATTGTGGGCTCCCTGCTCGAGGTGGGTTACGGTCGTCAGCCCGTGACCTGGATTAAAGAGCTACTGGCACTAAAGGATCGCACTCAGGCGGCGGCAACGGCCAAGCCTAACGGTCTCTATCTGGTCGATGTCACCTATCCCGAGCATTATGATCTGCCCAAGTTGGCCCTGGGGCCGCTGTTTATGCTGGATTAATCCCGAATCAATATAATTAGAGCAATTCGCAATGACCTTGCTACCTAACGCACAATCTAGCCTTAATGACTGGCTGACGCATCTGATGGCCATCCATCCCACCGAGATCGATATGGGGCTTGGCCGCGTTTCGGCCGTCGCCAAGACCATGGGGCTGGATAGCCTTGCCGGCACTAAGGTAGTGACCGTTGCCGGCACCAATGGTAAGGGCACGACCTGTGCCATGATAGAAGCCATCATGAGGCAGGCGGGGCTAAGGGTGGGGGTCTACAGCTCGCCCCACATGCTCAAGTACAATGAGCGGGTGCGCATCGATGGTCTTGATGCCAGCGATGAGGCGCTTATCGAGGCGTTTTGTGCGATAGATGCGGCTCGCGGCGACATTTCGCTGACCTTCTTCGAATACGCCACCCTGGCCGGGCTCTACCTGTTTAAGCAGGCGGGGCTGGATCTCGTGCTACTCGAGGTAGGCTTAGGCGGCCGACTCGATGCCACCAATATTATTGATGCCGATATCGCGGTGATCACCGCAATTGATATCGACCATCAGGAATACCTGGGTGATACCCGTGAGCTGGTGGGCCGAGAGAAGGCGGGGATCATGCGCGCTGGGCGTCCCGTGGTGATTGGTGACCCCGACCTGCCGGTAAGTGTGGTGGATTACGCCGGGTCCATCGGCGCTAAGATGCTGCGGGTGGATCAGGAGTTTAGCTATCAGGTTAGCGAGACAGATTGGTGTTTTAAGGCGGCCGGGCCGTCTCATCTATCACTCTCAGGGCTGCCGCTGCCCAGCTTGCCGCTGGCCAATGCCGCCACAGCGCTGGCGGTGGTGCAACAGCTTATGCGCCAGCAGTTTGAGACAGAGCAGGCCCGCATCGCCATCGCCACGGGGCTGAAAGAGGCTAAGTTGGCCGGGCGACTCGAGGTGGTTAGCGAGCAGCCCAAAATCATCTTAGATGTTGCCCATAATCCCCATGCGGCGAGTTATCTGGCCAAACGTCTAAGAGCTTATCAAGGCCGGCGAATCTTCGCCCTGTGCGGCATGTTGAAAGATAAGGACTGCCGCGCCGTGCTTAGCCTGCTCGACGATCAGGTACATGCCTGGTATCTGGCAGACCTTGATTGTGAGCGTAGCGCTAAGGCGCAGGATCTGCTCAGCTATCTTGGTGGCGATAAGCCCGCCTATGGTTTTACCTCCGTAGCGCAGGCTTACCTGGCGCTAAAGCCTGAGATTGGCCAATCCGATGTGGTAATTGTGTTTGGCTCCTTTTACACTGTGGCAGAGTTTAAGCAATTGGACCTAAGTTAAATGCAGGTGGATGAAGTAGAAGTTAAACAAGAGAAGGTATCGAGCCAGTTTCAAAACCGCTTGGTGGGCATTATAGTCTTGGTGGCCCTGGGGGTGATCTTTTTGCCCGATATCTTAGATGGCAAGAAGCAGCATCAGGAAGAGCAGTTTGCCGAGATCCCATTGCGACCACAGGCTGAGTCCCGTCTCGACGAGCAGGGCACCATCACGGCCATCGACCTGGGTGAGCAGCAAGCGCAGTTCGACCAACAGATGAGTGCGCGAGAAGCTAACGCTAGCCAACTGCCAGCCGAGCCGCAGAGCGAGAAAGAAACGGCTAAGGTCGTCGAAGCTAAGCCCGAGACTAAGCCAAGTGTGACAAAAACCGATGTTGCGAAAACCGATACCGCTAAGACAAGTGCCTCTAGCAAGAGTGAGCCTGCGCCAGCGACGGCGAGCTCTGCCTATACCCTGCAGCTGGGTAGCTTTAAGAATGCCGACAATGTAAATGCCCTGGTTAAACGCCTTCGAAGCCAAGGCTACCGCGCCTATACCGTGCCGCAAAAGCCGGTAGATGGCCAGCTGACCAAGGTGTTTGTGGGGCCTGATATCTCCAAGGCCAAGCTGCAGAAGCTGCAGACCAAGCTGGATAAGTTTACCGGCCTTAAATCGGCGGTGGTCGACTACAATCCGCTGCTCTGATCTTGAGTGACCGCTCCCCCGACGCCCAGGCTTTCCCTGGGCGTTTTTGTCTGTGGGGCCGGGGTAAAGTTGTCCTGGTTCAGAACTCAGTGTCCGTAATTGCGGATAAACTAAATCACTTTTAAATCAGGCTAGGGGGTGAGAATGTCTTCAGTCTCTGGTAAAATCCCGCCGTCTTAATGCTAATGCTGGATCACCTTATTCAATGGTTTGGATCGATTATGCCATTATTGCGGTCATCGCAATTTCGACTTTAATTAGTCTACTTCGTGGTTTCGTTAAGGAAGCCATGTCACTCGTGGTCTGGTTTGCCGCCTTCTTCGTGGCGAGTCAGTTTTATCAAGATCTCGCCGTCTACCTGACCCAGATGAAAGATGAAATGGTGCGAAATGGCATCGCCATCGCCATCCTGTTTATCTCGACCCTTATTCTCGGTGCCCTGGTTAACTATCTTATCGGCCAATTGGTGGCCAAGACTGGCCTGTCTGGCACAGACAGGGTACTGGGGCTCTGTTTCGGCGCTCTGCGCGGGGCGCTTATCGTCAGCGCGATACTCTTTTTCCTGGATGCCTTTACCGGGGCGCCCAGGACAGACTGGTGGGCCAGCTCACAGCTGGTTCCCGAATTCGGAGTGGTTATCCAGTGGTTCTTTGACTACGTGGAAAACACCTCAAGCTTTGTACCTAAAATATAAAAATGCTTAAGCATAGGCGAGCCTAGCCATTGGTCCTGGCCGCAGATAATAATTATCAGAACATCTTAAAATGAGGAAACCTACCCATGTGTGGTATCGTCGGAATAGTTGGCCGAACATCGGTTAATCAGACAATCTATGATGCACTCACAGTGCTACAGCATCGTGGCCAAGACGCCGCGGGCATTGTCACCGTAGATGGCAATGCGTTTAGATTGCGTAAGGCCAATGGTCTGGTAAAAGACGTATTTGAACCTAAGCATATGCAGCGCCTGCAAGGCTCCGCTGGCATAGGTCACGTGCGTTACCCAACTGCGGGTAGCTCGAGCGCGTCTGAGGCGCAACCTTTCTATGTTAACTCACCTTTTGGTATCTCTCTGGCGCACAATGGTAACTTGACCAACACGGTCGAGCTGCACGAGCGTCTGGTGAAGCAGCGTCGTCATGTGAACACCACCTCAGACTCTGAAGTTCTGCTTAACCTGTTGGCCGATGAGCTGCAACACACCAAGAGCCAGTATCTTACTGCCGACGAAGTCTTCGAGGCGGTGACTAAGGTGCATGAGCTGACCCGCGGCGCCTATGCCGTGGCGGCGATGATCATCGGCCAGGGCCTGGTAGCGTTTCGCGACCCTTACGGCATTCGTCCACTGGTACTGGGTAAGCACGAGACAGAGCAGGGCACCGAATATATGGTGGCCTCTGAGAGCGTGGCACTCGACGCCGTCGGTTTCGAGACGGTACGTGATGTTGCCCCAGGCGAAGCCATCTATATCTCCTTAGATGGTCAGCTCTACACGCGTCAATGTGCCCAGTCGCCAACCTATTCGCCTTGTATCTTCGAATATGTATATTTTGCCCGCCCAGACTCGACCATCGACAAGGTGTCTGTCTACGGTAGCCGCGTGAACATGGGTACTATGCTGGGTGAGAAGATCAAGAAGGAGTGGGAAGATCACGATATCGACGTGGTGATCCCGATTCCTGAGACCTCATGCGATATCGCGCTGGAGATCGCCCGTAACCTGGACCTGCCATACCGCCAGGGCTTCGTGAAGAACCGTTACATAGGTCGTACCTTCATCATGCCGGGCCAGCAGGAGCGTAAGAAGTCGGTTCGCCGCAAGCTTAACGCCATCAATGCCGAGTTTAAGGGCAAGAACGTACTGCTGGTGGATGACTCTATCGTGCGCGGTACCACCTCCGAGCAGATCATCGAGATGGCTCGTGAAGCCGGCGCCAAGAAGGTTTACTTCGCCTCGGCGGCCCCTGAGATCCGCTTCCCGAACGTCTATGGTATCGACATGCCAACCTCGAGCGAGCTGATCGCCCACGGCCGCGACGCCGAAGAGATCAATAAGCTGATCGGTGCCGACGGCATCATCTTCCAGGATCTAGAAGACCTGATCGAAGCCGTACGTCAGCAGAACCCGGATATCAAACGTTTCGAGACCTCGGTATTCGACGGTAACTATGTGACCAACGATGTGGATCAGGCCTATCTGGATCACCTGACCCAGCTACGTAACGATGATGCCAAGGCAAATCGCATCAAGGATATCGGTACCAACCTAGAGCTGCACAACGTCTGTCACCCTTAATTGGTAGCAGATGCATCAGTTAAAAGCCGACCCTAAGTGGTCGGTTTTTTTATGTGGGTGGTCGGTTTTTTTATGGGGCATTTTGCTACATCGCTTCCCCTGCAAGGTCAATTAAATACCTGATAGCATGGTGTTTTAATGCTTTAGTGCTATGTTTAATGAGTGAAAGATCTCGGTCTCACGCCTTAATCCTCATCTCTACCGCCTTGCTTAGGAGTGATAAATGAAACACTTGTCCATCAGTACTAAGTTGCTTTGGATCACCTCAGCGCTGTTTTTGATCATCGTTGCCATTCTCTCCTTTAGCCTCTGGTGGTCGCTCAGCGACAAAAATGCCCAACTGGCAAGCCAGGTGCAGAGTGCGCTGCATGATGAGACCCGCCAGCGTCTCAGCGCCCGGGCCGGTGAGTACGGCGAGCGTGTAGCGGGTTTCATCAACGAGGCTTATCGAATTCCCTTCTCCTTTGCCGGTATGATAGAGCAGAGCGCCGCCACTCAGCCGCTATCTCGTGAAGGGGTAGAGGAATCTGTGGCAGGTATTTTGCGCAAGAATAGCCAGCTCTCTTCCATGTACGCCCAGTTCGAGCCCAATGGCTATGATGGCCGGGATAGCGAATATACCCAGAAGATTAGTCACAGCGTGCCGGAGGCGGGCACCCTGGAGATCTATTACACCCGTAGCGACGATGGCAGCGTCGAACATCAGCAGGTGGACGATGCCAGCGAGAAGTATGATGCCAGCCTCAAGGAGTTTGGCGTGCGCGAGGCCGAATGGTATCTGTGCGCCAAGGATACCAAGCGCCCCTGTCTGATGGAGCCCTACCTGTATGAGATAAGCCCGGGCAACACGGCGCTGATGACCTCGCTGACCGTACCTGTGGTGGTGGGCGGCAGTTTTCGCGGCGTGATAGGTGTAGACGTCAACCTGCCTGTGTTTCAGAAGCTGATCGACGAGCTCTCGGCCAGCCTGTATCGAGGCAAGGCTAAGGTGACCCTGCTGAGCCAAAAGGGCCTAGTGGTGGCGGCCAGTCACTATGATAAGAAGGCAAGGCCCTTGGGCGAGTCTATCGCACCCTCGCTCGCCAGTCAGTTAACCGGGCTGCATCGCCAGGGAGGCTACTTGGAGCAAGGAAGCCATATTATCGTCGCCTATCCTATCGATATTGGACTTGCCAAGGCGCAGTGGTCGCTGGTTATCGAGGTGGACAAGGTTGATGCCTATGAGGCCGCCAATGCCATGGATAAGGCGATGTCGGCGATGGCCAGCTCTCTGGGTAGCCTGCTGCTGATCGTCGGGGTTATCGTCTCCTTAATCGCCGTGATCACCATCAGTTTAGTGATACGTTCCATCATAGCGCCGCTTAAGGTGATTCAGAATCGAGTGGAAAACCTCGCCAGCGCCGAGGGGGATCTGACTCAGGCGATCATGGTGGAATCCCACGCCGAGTTAATCGCCCTGGGAGGCGGCATCAATGGCTTTATTACCAAGCTGCGCCTGCTGATCGGCGAGCTTAAGGAGCTGGCGTCACGCTCACAGGCGGAGAGTCAGGTGGCAGCCGGGATAGCCCAGCAGACCCACAACAGCGTCAATCGTCAATACAGCGATATCGAGAGTGTGGTGACCGCGGTGAATCAGATGAGCGCTACCGCGCTCGAGGTGGCCAAGGCCTCTGAGCAGACCGCATCGGAAACCGAGGCGATGACCCTCAACGTCAAGGCCGGTGAAGACAGCCTGAGTCAGGCCATGGGCTATGTGACCCATATGTCGCAAGAATCTCTACTGGCCAAGGAAGCCGTGGGCAAGGTGGCGGAAAGCAGCACCAACATCAGTAAGATCCTCGAGGTGATCAGCGCCATTGCCGAGCAGACCAATCTGCTGGCGCTGAATGCCGCCATTGAGGCCGCCCGCGCCGGGGAACAGGGGCGGGGCTTTGCCGTGGTTGCCGACGAGGTGCGCGCCCTGGCCTCCAAGACCCAGAGCTCTACCGATGAGATTGGCAAATTGATCGAGACCTTACAGCGGGAGGTTACCAGCGCGTCGCAGATCATCGATCAAGGCGTAGATGGTGCCCAGCGCGCCGTGGCCCAGACCGAATCGGCCCTGAGTTCGCTTAATACCATAGTGAGCCAGATTCAGGAGGTCTCGGGGCAGGTGACCCATATTGCTACCGCGGCCGAGGAGCAGAGCGCCGTCACCGAAGAGGTCAATCGCAACATCACGGGGATTTCCGATTCGGCCTCAGAGCTGGCGAGACTGGCCGATGAGGCGCAGCAGAGCAGTGCCAGCCTGGCGGCATTGGTGGAGCAGCAGCACCAACAGCTAGGCAAGTTAAAAACCTAGATTCAGCATGTTGTGAAAGCTGATTGAGGCGTCTCCAGGGAGGCGCCTTTTTAATGTATTTTGTCGGCTGAGGCCGAGACAAAGCTGGGGGCAAGTCACTGCTAATCGAACATAGCGAGAGTTCAGAAGGGGAGCAGCAGGCCTTGGCTTACCCACACCAACAGCCAGAGGCCGAACAGGAGTCCCATGGCCAGCCTTTGATTCTTACCATGGCGGGCGAGCGCAAATAGAGTGCCTGCGCAGCTTAGCAACAGCAGCGCGCCAAACAGCATCAGGGGATCCTGTCGCCAGGGGAAAGCTAAGTTAGGCATTAAGAGCAGAAGCAGCGCCGTCGTTGTCAGCGTGGCATAGAGTAGCAGGCGCTCGGGTTGGTAAGGGGTCTTGAGTCGTATGTGCATATCAACCTCCATAGAATGGCCTTAGACTACCTATTAATGAGAATTGTTCTCAACTAAATTTACATGTAAGCATAAGATTGCCTTCTTGTATTTGCGCCAACGCTGCGAGTGGTTTAAAGTTACTGTTAATTTATACAGTAATTTGATGTTAGCATGATCTTATACATAGCAGAGAAGCCCAGCCTAGGGCGCGCCATCGCCGATGTGTTACCTAAACCCCATAAGAAGGGCGAGGGCTATATCACGGCGGCCAACGGCGACACTGTCTCCTGGTGCATAGGGCACCTGCTGGAGCAGGCCGAGCCTGACAGCTATGATCCCGCCTTTAAGTCCTGGTCGTTCGATCATCTGCCCATAGTGCCCCAGCAGTGGAAGATGACCCCCAAGAGCAAGACCCGGGGCCAGCTCAGCGTGCTGAGAAAACTGGTCAAGCAGGCCAGTCAGTTAGTTAACGCCGGCGATCCCGATCGCGAAGGTCAGTTGTTGGTAGACGAGGTGATCGCCTATCTGGGGGTTAAGGGGGACAAGCTCGAACAAACCCAGCGCCTGTTGGTGAGCGATCTTAATCCTCAGGCGGTAAAACGTGCCCTGGGCCAGCTACGCGCCAACCGCGAGTTTATCCCACTGTCGACCTCGGCGCTGGCACGCTCTCGCGCCGACTGGCTCTATGGCATGAACATGACCCGCGCCTATACCTTGCAGGGGCGCAAGGTGGGCTATCAGGGCGTGCTCTCCGTCGGCCGGGTACAGACGCCCCTCTTAGGCCTGGTGGTGAGGCGGGATGAGGCAATTGAGCACTTCGTCAGCAAGCCTTTCTATGAGGTGCTGGCCAACCTCTACACCCAGGAACAGGCGCATTTTAAGGCCAAGTGGCGTCCCAGTGAGGCCTGCCAGCCCTATATGGATGAGGAGGGGCGGGTGTTATCTAGGCGCCTGGCGGAAAACGTGGTGGGGCGGATCACAGAGCAGAGCGCTCGGGTGACAGATCTGCAGGCCAAAGACAAGCAACAGGGGCAACCCTTACCCTATAACCTGTCGTCGCTGCAGATAGATGCGGCCAAGCGCTTCGGCATGAGCGCCAAGGCGGTGCTCGATACCTGTCAGTCTCTGTATGAAAAACATAAGCTGATCACTTATCCGCGCTCAGATAGCCGCTACCTGCCCAAGGAGCAGCTCGCCCTGGCGCCTAGCGTTATTGATGCCGTGCTCAAGGGGGCGGGTGAGCTTACGGCTCAGTGCGCCGCGCCAGATCCTAAGATAGTCTCCAAGGCCTGGAATGATGCCAAGGTCGATGCCCATCATGCCATAGTGCCCACAGAGAAGCTGGCTAACCTGAGCGCGCTGAATCAGGCCGAGCGGCAGATCTACCTGCAGGTGGCACGGCAATACCTGGCGCAGTTCTATTCAGTCTATCGCTACCATGAGACTCAGGTCGAGGTGGAGATCGCCGGCGGGCATTTTCATACCAAGGCCAAGCAGGAGATTGCTCCAGGCTGGAAGCAGCTGTTCCCCAAGCGCGCCGATGACAAGGCCGACAGCGAGGGCGAAGAGGCGCTGGCCCAATTGCCGCCGCTGCATAAGGGACAGACACTGCATTCGGGCCAGGGGGAGCTTATCGAGAAGCAGACCCAGCCCCCCAAGGCCTTTACCGATGCGACCTTACTGAGCGCCATGACGGGGATCAGCCGTTATGTGACCAACCCAGAGATCCGTAAGATCCTCAAAGAAACCGATGGCCTGGGCACAGAGGCGACCCGGGCGGGGATCATAGAGCTGCTGTTTAAAAGAGGCTTTTTGGCGCGTCAGGGAAAATCTATCGTCTCAACCGCGGTTGGCCGCGGCCTGATCAACAGCCTGCCGGAATCGGCCACCACGCCGGATATGACGGCGCTGTGGGAGAGTCACCTAGATGCCATCAGTCGAAAGGAGGCCAAGTATCTGAGCTTCATGGGGCCGCTTATCGAATCGCTCAATGGGCTTATCATGCAGGCAGGGGCTCAGTTGCCCAAGGCCTTGCAAGGGGTCGAGGCGCCTAAGGGGCAGTTTAAGAAGCGTGGCTATGGCAATCGACGCGGCAGGACGACGGCTGGCAAAGGCTCGGCTAAAACAAACGTAAAAACAAGCGCTAAAACGACAGCCAAAGGAGCGGGCAAGGGGACAAGTAGGGCAACGAGCAGGCCGACAGGTAAGGGAGCCGCTAGGGTGTGCCCAGTTAAGGCAGGAAACTGACGTGATACCGTATAGCCAATGGCATATAGAGTTCAGTTACCTTTTTGGTTGTATTGCAGAATATTTGATTAGTCATCTGGGGATTTGTTCACTAGAGGGACGGATGATCATCTTGGACTTGGTTCTCCCAACCAGGTGGCGATATCTTCCTTGAGTTTCGTCGCAAGGCTGGCTGAGGTTTTTTATCGGGGTGCTAGGCTTTCGCCGCATGGAGGCCATGGGGAAATCTGCCAGAGAAAGTGGTAAAAAGGTGGGAAGCGGCATAACCGTAAATGAAACAGTTAGACAAAAAAGGTAGCGAACTGTAAGTGGGAACTCCAATGGTAGGACGAACCTCAATCTGATAGCGGGTGAGGAGATTCACAGGTGCGATTTATCTTGTATCTAATCAGACTGTTAGTTTTATTTTTAAATGGAGAGGTTTTGGTGTTTCATGCTAGGTTGGACGGACGAATACATTCAGTTCATTTTGTTAGAAAAATCCTAAAATAGGAAATAACAGCCTCTTTTCAGGAATGACGAAGCAGGGGCAACTGGCCGAGGATAGCGATCACTTAAGATCGAAGGAAGTAGATTGTGATTATGGTGCAAGAGACACAAGTTAAATCGCAATTTTTAATGGATGAACAACCCCATGGTCGTTTCAATCTCCTCGCCGGCTAGTGGGTGTCGCTGTCAGGCGGCCCTGAGGCACAGACTGAGGGCCCCTGTTTCGATTTGAAATGTGTAGGTGGGTCGCTGGGTACTTTGTCTCTTGCCAGATTCAACTGGCGT
The DNA here is from genome assembly GCF_000832025.1 of Shewanella sp. cp20. NCBI lineage: Bacteria > Pseudomonadati > Pseudomonadota > Gammaproteobacteria > Alteromonadales > Shewanellaceae > Shewanella > Shewanella sp. cp20. Next base: position 59,014 of record NZ_JPII01000045.1, read on the forward strand.
TGGCAGTGTCGCCCCCCCCCCC
>NZ_JPII01000046.1:0-211794 GCF_000832025.1 Shewanella sp. cp20
GCCTTGTACTGGTTGCTTATGGGATCATATTCGAACCCAGAGGCGGCCAGTTTCTGCTCCAGTTGGGCACTGGGAATATCCAGCTGGTAGAAGAGGTCCTGCTTGTCCTGACAGTTCAGCCTGAGCTGCTCGTTGACTATGCCCACCAGAATGTCGCCGCTGAGCTGGGTTAAGTGATAGTCCATCTCGTCCTCCTGTGCCTGAGTATGCATCTGTTATAGGTTTAGCCCAGTTTTTATGGGCTGACAACGGCGCTGTTACCTGGCTCAGCCCTTTGATGACACCTCTTTCCATAGCTGTTTACAACGATATTTAACTGTTAACACGATATTTAGTGATGACGTTTCACGATATTTCGTGAACGTTTGATCTTATTCTAACTTCCTGTCGATACAGCCCTTTTATCCAGTGCTGGCACGTTAGCTGCTGGTAGAGAGAGGTCATTGGGAATACCCAAGCTAACAAAAAACAGCGTAAACACTGATAAAGGGAAAATGTGATGAATAAGAAGTTATTGGCTCTGTTGATACCATCTGTATTGATGGCCAGCTCGGCGCAGGCTATCGAGTTGTACAAGGATCAAACCAATGCTCTGAATATGATGGGCTGGCTTGGTTTTGCCGCCGTAAATGATGGTGATGATACTGCCGTTGTCGATAATTTTTCGCGTGTCGGCTTCAGGTTCGATCGCCAGGAGAAGAACGGCTGGCGCAGCTTCGCTCACACCGAGTGGGGCATCAACATGGTCACCAGCGACGATTCGCTCAAGTATGTCGGCGGTCAGCTCGGTGCGCAGAAGACCTCAGACTTTCTATTTAACCGTCTGGGTTATGTTGGCCTGTCTCACGACAAGTGGGGTAGCCTGACCTTTGGTAAGCAGTGGGGGGCTTACTATGACGTGGCCTATACCACTGACGTGCTCAACGTCTACACGGGTTACTCTGTGGGGGCCTATACCTTTGGCGACGGTGGTTTAACCGGTGCGGGCCGCGCCGATTCCGCCTTCATCTATCGCAACAGCTTTGGCGCGCTGGATATCGCGCTGCAATATGCCGCCAAACAAAATGGCGATGTGGCTCTGTTTGACAAGAATGGTCAGGCGGTGGACGATGGCTCTCGCCTGAGCTTCGATACCAGCTATGGTGCTAACCTGACCTATCATGTCACCGATAAGTTTAAGGTGCTTGCGGGCTTTAACCGCGGCGACTTCGAGGGTGAGCTGGCGGGTGTCAGCGTGAATGATACCAACGAGATCATAGGTATCGGTGCCCAGTATGGCTCCTTCTACCAGTATGCGCCGGGCCGTGATGCTAAGGGCCTCTATGTCGGTTTCAACGCCCATCAGAGCAAGCAGAACGAATTGGTTGCCGGTCAGCTTTATGACTCTACCGGTGCCGAGTTCTTGGTGGCCTACCACTATGACAATGGTTTCGTGCCAAGCTTCCTGATCTCTTATCAGGATCTGGACACCGACGAGACCACGGCCATCAAGGGTGACTGGACGCGTCAGTTTGCCGTGCTCGGTCTGCACTATCGCTACAGTCGCGATACCGTGATGTTTGCCGAGGCCAAGTTCGACTTCAGCGACATGGATGACAAGAGCTTCGAGGCGGCGCAAGACAACAGCTACGCCGTCGGTATCCGTTACTTCTTCTAGTCTCATTTTCCCTGCAGTTAAAAAGCACTCCTCGGAGTGCTTTTTTGTTGCTGCTTATTTTATCAAACGGCCGGGGAACCTATGGGCCAAGATAAAAAAGCCCTGGCAGCGATTGATTAGCCCAATGCCGTTAACACAGGCCGAGCTTCTTCATCTTGCTGCGCAGAGTGTTGGGGTTGATGTCCAGCATCTCGGCAGCGCCGCCGGGACCATAGAGTTTTCCGCCGGTGATCCTCAGTGCATGGGCGATATACTTGCTTACCATCATATCCAGCGGCACCAGTTTATCGCTGGCGTGGCTTGGATCTATGATGATGGTTTCTTGTTTGACGCTGCTAGCGGGCTCAACCTTATCGACCTGAGTCAGATTGAAGTTTAGCGGCCCCTCGGGGGCTTCGATCATCGCCCGCTCCAGCACATTGATCAGCTCGCGCACATTGCCGGGCCAGTGGTAGTGATTCAGGCTGTCGAGCTGTTCGGCACTGACTCTGGGCAACTTGCATAGGTTGAACTTGGCCGCCAGAACCTCGATAAAATGCTGCACCAGCAAGGGGATATCCGAGCGGCGCTGACGCAGTGAGGGGATCTCGATAGGAAAGACCGCTAGGCGGTACCAGAGATCCTCGCGAAAGGTCTGCTTCTTCACCATGGCCTGCAGGTTTCTGTGGGTTGCGGCGATCACCCTAATATTCAAGTCGATGGCATCATAGCCGCCCACTCGGGTAATGGTGCCATTCTGCAGTACCCGCAACAAACGTACCTGTACCGACAGCGGCAACTCGCCTATCTCATCTAGGAAGATGGTGCCGCCATTGGCCTGTTCGAAGTAACCCGCCTTGCGCTGCTCGGCGCCGGTGAAGGCGCCTTTCTCGTAGCCGAACAGTTCAGAGTCGATCAGGCTCTCGGGAATGGCGCCGCAGTTGACCTTGATAAAGGGCTTGTCGGCGCGCAGTGACTTACAGTGGACGGCGTTGGCGATCACCTCCTTACCACAGCCGGTTTCACCAAGGATCAGCACGCTGGTATGCAGCTTGGCGATCGCCTCCACCTGGGTCATTACCCGCTTGAGGCCAGAGTCGGCGCCGATCACGCCGCAGGGATTGAAGGCCTCTTTGAGTAGCCGGTTCTGTTGGGTGAGCGCCTGATTGGCCTTGAGCAGGTTACGGCCCTTGAGGTTAAAGGCGGTGATCAGCGACAGGGTGTCCTTGTGGGGCTCGATTAGCTCGGCGTGACGGTGGCAAAACTGCGCCTTGTGCTTGGCATAGAAACCCACCACGCCAAGGTGGGTGTTGCCGCTTAGCATGCGCAGCAAGATCACAGATTGAATGTTAGGGATCACCTGGGGCGCGACAAAGCCCGTTACCTGATCGTGGTCGAGATCGTTGATGATGCGCATTACCGGGCGGTCCGGCTGACTGAGTAGGGTCTGCATCTCGGTGGAGATCTTCACCTGCTTGTTCAGCGCCCTGGTTTGGACCTCATCCACATGGGCCAGAAACTGGATGTCGCCATGTTCGGGGCGATAGATGTTGAGAAAGATGCCATCTATGGGGAGGTGCTGTCTGACATATTCGAAGTAGGCTTGCAGTGACTGTTCCAGTTCCAGGCTACTGCACAGGCGCTGGGTGGCTTCGAAATAGAATTGTTTTTGCATTGATATGTCACGGTGATCACGAAGTTTCGTGATTGTAGATCATCATATTTCGTGATTCTGTGCCCCCCTTCATAAATTGTTCCTTATCCCTCTCTTTTTAGGTAGTTGGCATGCCGGGTGCAGTCTTATCTGTATGAAATCGGGGTGAATTCTCCCGATTTTAAATTGCTCAAATAGTTGAGAGGAAACAAGAGAATGAAACAGAAAGATCTGATTAGCCCGGGTCGTCGCCAGCTGTTAAAAGGCGGTGCCGCAATGGCCGTCAGTGTGGCGGGACTGGGGGCAATGAGCGCCCAGGCGAGCGATTGCTCCGCCGATGCGCCGCCTCGCTTCGACGAGATAGTCGATGTGCTGGTGATTGGCAGTGGGTTCGCGGGTATGTCGGCGGCACTGCAGGCCAAAGAGGCGGGTGCCAGTGTCATGGTGATCGACAAGATGCCTGTGTTTGGCGGCAACTCAACCATCAACGGCGGCGCCATGGCGGTGGCCGGGTCTAAGCTACAGGCCAAAGAGGGGATCGAGGATTCGGTCGAGACCATGGTGGCCGATATGCTCGAGGCGGGCCGCGGCATGAACGATGTCGAGATGCTCAAGCTGGTGTGTAACGGCACCGCCGAGTCCTGTCAGTGGCTGGAGGCCTACGGTGTCCAGTGGAAGCCCTTCGTGCAACACTTCGGCGGTCATTCACTGCCCCGGGTATTGCAGACGGTGCAAAGCTCGGGGGCCGGCATCATTCGTCCCCTGATCAAGGCGGCCAAGAAGCATGGTATCGAGATGCGAAATCAGACCAAGCTCGAATCTTTTGTGAAAGATCAGGCGGGTCGCGTGATCGGTGTCCAAGTTCGTGATGGCTATTATTTTCCGAAAGAGCGCACGGGTAAAATGCGTCTTATCGGTGCACGCAAAGGGGTGATCATGGCCACCGGCGGTTTCTCCCGTGACCTCGAGTATCGCCAGATGCAACAGCCCGAATTAAATGGCGATCTTGACTCTACCAACCATCCAGGAGCGACTTCGGAGGCACTCAAGCAGATGATGCTGATCGGTGCCAACCCGATCCACTTAGATCAGATCCAGCTTGGTCCCTGGGCCTCCCCCGATGAGAAGGGCTTCGGCACCGCCTCGCAGTTCAACACCATCGCCACCTATCCCAGCGGCATAGTGGTCGATGTGCGCACCGGCGAGCGTTTTTTCAACGAGCTGGCTGACCGTAAGGCAAGAGCCGACGCCATCATGACGCGTCGCGACCAGCAGGGTAATCCCGTCTATCCCGTTGGATTTACCAATGCCAAAGGGGCGGCCAAGGCCCAGACCCTGGAGTGGGGCCTCAAGTACAAGGTGATCCAGCAGGCGGACACCCTTGAGGAGCTAGCGGCCCTGTATCAGATCCCCGCCAAGGCATTGAAAGCACAGGTGAAGCGCTGGAACCAGGCGGTGAAGGCGGGTGAGGACAAGGAGTTTGGCCGTCCGATGCAGAAGGCCATGGCGCTGGAAGAGGGTCCCTGGTATGGCGTGCGTATGTGGCCCAAGGTGCACTACTGCATGGGCGGCGTGAAGGTGAATACCCAGTCTCAGGTGCTGCATCTGGTGAGCAACGAGCCAATTGCCGGCCTGTATGCCGCCGGTGAGGCCACAGGTGGCATACATGGGGCGAGTCGTCTCGGCGCCTGCGCCGTGGCTGAAGGTGTGGTGACGGGCAGAAATGCCGGTCGTATCTGCGCGTCGAGCGCGGCAATCGAATTAAAACAGGCTTAGCACAGGTGTGAAGCCCAATAAAAATATTAAGGAATTGATGATGAAAAAAATGAATACTCTGTTGGCCACAACTGCCTTGGCCGTGGCTTCTGGCGCCGTGATGGCAAATGATACCGTAGTGCTCGACGGTCAGCATATGACGCAGGCGCAGGCCTGGGCCATTGCCGATGGTGCCAAGGTGGATATTGCGCCCCAGGCGGCCTCCGCGCTGGTGAAGGCCCACGATCTCTTGATGGAAGCGGCGCGTCTGGGTAAGCCTGTGTATGGCCTCACCGTTGGGGTGGGACTAAACAAGGATCACAAGCTGTTCGATGCCAACGGTGAGCTCAGCGCCGAGGTGATGGCTGCCTCTAAGTCTTTTAACTACAGCACCTTAAGAGCTCACAGCGCGGGTGTTGGCGAGCCGATGCCGATAAGGCTCACCCGTGTGGCCCTGGCGGTACGCCTCAATACCATCCTCTCTGGTCACACCGGCGTACAGCCCTATGTGGCGGAGATCTATAAGGCCTATCTGAACCAGGGGATCACCCCTGTCATCCCTTCTTTGGGCACTGTGGGCGAGGCGGATATTCTGCTGGCCTCCCATGTGGGCCTTGCGATGATCGGCGAGTGGGATGTCTTCTATCAGGGCAAGCGTATGAGCAGTGTCGAGGCGATGGATAAGGCCGGCGTTAAGCCGCTGAAGCCTATCGGAAAAGATGCCCTGTCTATCCTGTCCAACAACTCGGTAGCTGTGGCCTATGCCATGCAGGGCTATCAGGATGCCGAGCATCTGCTACAGGTGTCGCCAACGGTATTTGGCCTGAGCCTGGAAGGCCTAAACGGTAACGTGGCGCCTTTCCTGCCGCAGACTAACGACATTCGTCCTTTCCCTTATTTGAAGGCGACGACAGAAGATATCTTAGGTTCGCTCTCTGGCAGTTACCTTTGGGAGCTTAATAGCGAGCGTCCACTGCAGGATCCGCTGAGCTACCGCACTACCGCCTATACCCTGGCGAGCGCGCAGAAGGCGCTGGCGGATCTTGGCCAGGTGATCGACATTCAGATCAACCACTCGGACGATAACCCTGGGGTGATCCTCGGCGCCAGCAAGCAGTACGCCGAAAACTCTCAGGTGGCCAAGTATCTGGTTGAAGGCAAGGGCGGTGTGTTCCCAACCACCAACTTCGAGCCGCTGCCCGTGGCCCTGGCGGTGCAGCAACTGAGCGTGGCCCTGACCCATGTGTCACACAACAGCGCCATGCGCACCATTCATCTGTCGGATGATCACTTTACCCATCTGCCACGCTTTTTGAGCGCGCCGGGTAACAATGGTCACGCCTTCGGTGCAATACAGAAAACCTTCGTGGATATGCAAGTGCGCAACAAGATGTTGGCGACGCCTGTCTCCTTCGACGGCATTCAGATCGCCGGTAACATCGAAGACACCTTCACCAACCTTAAGCTGGCGAGCGATAACCTGATCCAGATCGTCGACAACATCAACACCATGTATGGTCTCGAATTGTTGCACTCTACCCAGGCGATCGATCTGCGCAAGGCGGCCAATGCCGACCTTAAGCTAGGCAAGGCGACTAAGGCCATGTACCAGGCTTATCGTAAGCAGGTGCCTTTCGTCGAGCTTGACCGTCCGTTCACGCCGGATATTCAGGCCTCACACGAGTTTATCGTTAAGTACTGATTAGTAGATAAAGCGATAGGCGGACTATCGCTATCAGGTGGGGCGTTACTCGCCCCACAATAAGGATTCAAGATGTTAAGAGTATTATCGGCCCTCTGTTTGGCGGCGCTACTGAGCGCCCCAGGCGTACAGGCCATGAAGCTGAAAGATTATCACCAAGAGATCATGACCAACGAACAGGGCAAGATCGAGTGCAGTGCCTGCCATGGTGAGCAGAAACGCAAGAGCATACCTAAGATGAGCGCCTGCGAGTCCTGTCATGGTACCGCGGCCGAGATGGCCGAGTTAACCAAGCGCCCCGAGGGCACGGGGCACAGCGTAGAACCTAATCCCCATGACAGCCTGCACTATGGCAGCGATCTCCCTTGTACCTACTGTCATCAGGAGCACAAGGAGAGCAAGGTGTACTGTAACCAGTGTCATGAGTTTAAGTACCCTAAGATGAAACGTTAGCCGTTAGGCTAGGGCGCCCAGTGCCGAGTCTGGGGATTCGGGCCACAGCGCACGCTCCCGCTGCTGTGGCCTTTTTCTTTATGTTGAACCTTGCCGTTATCTTTGCCTCTATCTCTCTACCGTTTCCCCTTAAATTACCTTCTGTTAATCTGGGAAATCGGCTATTTTATGGTTGATTATCAACATTTGGTGACTAATTGAGGTTGAGGAGCAGCGCGTGGATAGAATCGATACCATGAAGGCCTTTGCGGCGGTGGTGCAGGAGGGCTCCTTCACCAAGGCGGCCGACAAGTTAGGGCTCTCCTCTCAGCTGGTGAGTAAATATGTGTCCCAGCTCGAAGAGCACCTCAAGGTGCGCCTGCTCAACCGCACCACACGGCGGGTCAATGTGACCGAGGCGGGCAGGGCTTATTTCGAGCGCTGCCAGCAGGTGTTGATCGATATCGAGGAGATGGACAACGCCCTCACTAACCTCAGCGAGAGTGCCTCGGGCCTGCTCAACGTCAGCGCCCCCATGTCTTTTGGCATACATCATCTGCCCAATGCCCTGGTGCAGTTTCAAAGACAACATCCGGATGTCAGGCTGGATATCACCCTCACCGATAAGAAGGTGGATCTGTTGGAAGATGGCGTCGATGTGGCGCTGCGTATCGGTCGGCTCTCAAGCTCCTCGCTAATCGCCAAGAAGCTTACCCAGGTGAAGCTGGTGATCTGCGCCTCGCCCGAGTATCTGGCCGAGCATGGCGAGCCCAAGACACCGGAAGACCTTATTCATCACAACTATCTGCATTTTAGTTACTCGGATCTGGGGGCGGCCTTTGGGCGCTTCGGCGAGCATTTCTCGGCGCTGAAGCTCCCCAGCGACTTTGCCTGTAATAATGGCGACATGCTGGTGGAGGCGGCCATCGCCGGGCGCGGCATAGTGGTGCAGCCTACCTTCTTGGTGAGCAAGGCGCTGCGGCGCGGTCAGCTTAAGACCATACTCGACGATTACACCCCAGAACCCTTCGGCCTGTACGCCGTCTATGTGCATCGTAAGTTTCTCGCCAGCAAGGTGCGCTGCTTCGTCGATGCCCTGAGCCAATACTATGGCAAGACGCCTTATTGGGATCTGCCGGAGGATTAACCCAGCCTTCATAGCGGCGAATTCCTAACGCGCAAGCACTCAAGCTCTCAAGCTCTCAAGCACTCAGGCATTTAGGCCCGCATGCATACAGAAACTCGTGCCAGCCCCGCTTGAGTCTCTGTCAGTGATCTTTAGTTATTATCGTCATTTTGTTGCTAATCATTAAACGATAGCGATATTTATCAATTTTGCGTTGAGAGCTACATTTACCTCATCGGCAGCGAATGGCTAATACCTAATCCAAGCCAAAGGCTGCAAACCCAACATCTTTGAGGAAAGCACTATGAACAAGCAAACATTAATCAAACTACTCAACAGCGATGCAGGCCTGGCCCCTCTGGTACTGCGCGTCCCACTCGGTCTTATCCTGGCCGCCCACGGCGCCCAGAAGCTCTTTGGCTGGTTCGGTGGTTATGGCCTGGAAGGCACAGGGCAGTGGATGGCCAGCGTCGGTTTCGAGCCCGGTTACCTGATGGCTCTGCTGGCCGGTAGCGCCGAGTTCTTCGGTGGTCTGGCACTGGTGCTGGGTTTACTCACTCGTCCAGCCGCGGCGCTGACCGCCTTCACCATGGCGGTAGCCATGACGCTGCATGTGGGCAACGGCCTGTTTGTCTCTAACAACGGCTATGAATTTGCCTTGATCTTGCTGGCCGCCTCATTCTCGCTGGCGCTGCAGGGCGCCGGACGCTTCTCGGTCGACAAGCTACTGGCTGACCGTCTCTAAGGCTAGTCATTATTCATCTAGGGGCGGGTGTAGGAGACTATGTCCCGCATCCTGTTAAGCGTTTAAGAGGAGATGCAGATGTTAGTCGATGGTGTATGGCGCGGCGATTGGCAGCCGGTTCAGGCGAAAGATGATCAGGGGCGCTTCGTGCGTCAGACCTCTAGCTTTCGTCACTGGATAACCCCCACGGGGGAGGCGGGCCCCACAGGGGAGGGCGGCTTCAAGGCGGAATCAGGCCGTTATCATCTGTATGTGGCCTATATTTGCCCCTGGGCATCACGTGCCCTGATGGTGCGGGCGCTCAAGGGACTCAGCGAGCATATCAGTGTCAGCGTGGTCAATCCCGTGCTGTCAGACCAGGGCTGGCAGTTTGGCGATGAGCCTAATCACAGTGGGGGCGTCGTTAGCCTTTTCGATGTCGACCAGCTGAATGGCCATGAGTATCTGCATCAGCTCTATACCCAGGCCGATCCCCATTTTACAGGCAGGGCAACCGTGCCAGTGCTGTGGGATAAGCAGCGCAAGGTGATAGTCAATAACGAGTCGGCCGATATCATACGCATGTTGAACAGTGCCTTCGATCACCTTACCGACTCGGCGCTTGACCTCTATCCAAAAGAGCAAAGCCAAGTTATCGATAGCCTGAATGAGCGTCTCTATCACCAGCTCAATAACGGCGTCTACAAGGCGGGGTTTGCCAGCAGCCAGTTTGCCTACGAAGAGGCCTATCAAGGTGTGTTTAACTTGCTCGATGAACTTGAGCAGATGTTAGCCGACGGACGCCCCTATTTGCTGGGCGAGCTGCTGACCGAGTCGGACATTCGCGCCTTTGTGACCCTGGTACGTTTCGATGTCGCCTACTATGGCCTGTTCAAGTGTAATCGCGAGTTGATCGCCCAGAAGCCTCATCTGCAGGCCTATCTGCAGCGTATCTATGCCCTGGACGGCATAGCCGCCACGGTGAATGTCGATCACATCAAGCGTGGCTACTATTCGATAAAGGCACTTAACCCGAACGGCATAGTGCCCCTTGGCCCCGAACAGTCTTGGATAGAGAAGGTCAGTATATGAGTGTAAGTCAGATCTCCCGAGAGATGAGCGAGCAGCTCGAGGCTGCAAAAGGCGCGAGGCTAATGCCAAGCCTGTTTGTCTCCCACGGCTCACCCATGCTGGCGCTGGAAGCGAGCGAAAATGCCGCGTTTCTCGCCGAACTGGGCCAGCGCCTGCCAAGACCCAAGGCCATTGTGGTGTTTTCGGCCCACACGGATATTTCAGGTTTGGTGCGCGTTGCATCCGCTGAGGCGCCGCGCACCGTGCATGACTTCTATGGTTTTCCCGATGCCCTGTTCCGGGTGCGTTACCCGGCTCCTGGTGCGCCCCAGCTGGCCGCTAAGATCGTGGATCTTCTGCAAACCGCTGGGTTTGACGCCGAGTTAGATGAGCAGCTTGGCTGGGATCACGGCCTCTGGACACCGCTCACTCGCCTCTATCCCGCGGCGGATATCCCTCTGGTGCTGGTCTCAATCGACAGCCGCCAGGGCGCGAGCTATCACTATCGGCTTGGGCAGGCTGTAAAATCCCTGCGCGCCGAGGGCGTGTTGATACTCGGCTCGGGTGGCATCAGCCATAACCTGGGCGAGCTGTTTCGCCGCCCTGGCGACCCACAAAAGGTGGAGAAGATGCAAGGCTTCGTGAATTGGATAGCGGACAAGCTTACCCAAGGGGATCTGCCCGCACTGCTGGATGTCGAGCGCCAGGCACCGCATACGAGGTTTAACCACCCCAGCACAGAACACCTGATGCCCTTCTACGTCGCCCTAGGCGCAGGGCATACGGGGGCGGCTGATGAGGCTAGCAAGCCGCCACTGCGACTCCACCAAAGCGTCGAGTTACAAATCCTCGCCCTAGATACCTACGCCTGGCTTGAGTGACTATCAGCGCGGTAGAGGTGTCTTACGCAACATAACCCACTCTTGGATATTTCTGCGTTAGGACTTTTGCTTTACTATGTGAGTTTAAAATTAATATTTCTATGGCTAACGCCCGCATTTGCGGCTGGTTTTTAGCGCAGCGGAAAACCAGTCCGACAACATGCGCTTGTTAGAGTTTTTCACTGCCGATTCTTTCATCCCACAGTTCAGCGAGTTTGGACTGCTCAGATTCATACACTTTTTGTGGTATTAGAGGCGTATTCGAGGTCACAACGTTATATTCAGCAAAAATAGATAAGATACTAGATTGTTCATACCCAATATTGCTAAGACGCTGATCGATACTCTGTAGTTTGTTGCTAGCTGCCGAGAAACTAACAGCATCACCAACTGAACTCCAAAGCGGGAAAAATGTTAAGAATAGTAGCGATAATCTTGGTACTGAATAATTACCATCCGAACCAATCAGTGTCAGGCCTGTTATTACCAGCACGATTATTAGTATCGAAAGAAAGACTGAAAAAGCTACAGCTCTTTTCTGGCAGCTTTGATATAGATGCTGTGACCAAAAACAGCTTTCTTGAAGTATATCTACTAATCTCTTTTCAGGCTCAGGGTTTTCTGTTGCATAGTACGCCTGATTATCAAATTTTTCAGACTTCGAGTAGTCTTGTTTATCCACCTTACTTTTTAAATATGCTACGTCAACAGCCATTTTTGATCCGAAGGCTTGCTGAAGTATATTTAACCTCAATATTTCTTGCCCCAGTGATTTCTTGCTTTCGATAGAAAGAGATAAGAACCAAGAGATCAACTCACTGATGAGCGCAATAACGGCTAATGAATATAGCCACTGTCCATTTAGAAATATTGATAATGCTGCGCAAACGAAGGTTAGTATATGAAGGCCGATCTTATATTTTGATTTGACCTTTGCGCTATCTAATACGGCGCTAGATAATGCTTGCAAACTAGCCATATGATGGAAACCTCTCCCCGAACAACCTACCAAAACCTTCAATAGAATCTTTATCTCTATTGTTGTATGAATCAGACCAAGCATTTCTGCTATTGCCCAGTGCTATTTCTATTCTTTTCCGTGCCTCTTGACGATCAGCGTAGCCAAGGTAGTCATCAACGTAACCACCTAACCCTGAAGGGGCTGGTATTCTATATTGCGTTTTATCATACATATGCTCAAAGAACTTAAAGGTGTGCCAGGCATAGTCCTCATAAAAGTCTTCGTAACTTAAGGCCATTACTTCGATGTGGAATGATGATAGATAAGAGGAATGCTTTCGATTCCATTCCTTTATCATTTTCACCAAGTTAATTTTGCTACTCGAAACAGCCTTCATATTTTTAATGTGGATCTTTGGCCTTGTTTCGATCCATGTATCGTCATTCATATTGGGTATTTTGTAACAATAGAACGTCCCGTTATCGGTAACTCTATATGCTGGAACAATGTCGACATTTGGCCAAGTTTTAAAATAGAGCGTTACAGCTTGTCCATTTTTTTTAGCCATGCGTGTATTGTATTCACTTAGCTTATCCCGAACAGCCTGAAGCACTTGCGTTGGAGATTTACCATCGATGTGATTCCCGAAATGTAAAACTAACATTACATCTGCATCAGCATACCCCTTCAAAGAGGTTCCACTTACTAGAGAGCCAATTGGAAAAGCTTCAAGTATCGAAAAATCCTTATCTAACAAATTTACAATAGACTGAGATCGACTGTTTGCAGTCTCAGACTGATTGCCTGAAACAGATATATTCTCAATGAATTTGTCAAACGATACGGGTACCGTGTATGGCAATGCTCAATCCTCTTGAACTCTAACGCTTATTAGCGAGAATGCCGCCTATGTAAATCACTTCCTACTAATGTACATCGCGACAAACTTTTTTAAATATCTGAAATTTATATCAATAACAGCATTACATAACAAGGAGAAAATAAGCAGCCAGAAAACAAAGCGAGACTTTGCTTATTTGAAAGAAAGGGCGAGACCTCTACCACTCGCTATTAAATGGCTGATGCCCAGTTTTTTACTAAATTTAATCAATTAGTTACGAATGTTCTAAAAACAAAGCGAGAACAGCAAGATTACATAGTAGGAAGCGAAAGGGGCGCTTTTTTGCAAAATCCCATTATACCTGTATAGATGCGCAGTCTAGCGAGTAGAGTTTGGCAACCTGCCGGACATTCATCTAGCCCTCCTACTCACATCAAATGAAGCCAAATCGAAGAGACGTTAGATACCGAGTGCAGATACGCAAGTGACCTTCGGTTTCAGGGATGAAACCGCAGAGCGGCCAGGGATGGCGCACAGCGTGTCACAGGCGTATCTGCACATCCCTCGCCGGGCAGGCGTTAGATAGCCATGAAGGTACGACCTTCAAATCACCTTAACAAAAGCTATCACCGCCAACGGCTAAAATAATTATGTTAGAAACGCGAAATAGCCTCGATGGACGAAAACAGGAAATGATCAAGAGATAGAGCAGGGAAAAGGGGCGAGCGATACGCCCCTGAGAAGATTTACCTAAGCCTCTCCCCAAGTTGATTCGATTTGACCTTGTGAGAAACTTTTGGACAGAAATGCGATAGAGCATGAACTCTAAAGCTGGGGGTGAGGAAAAATATGGTAATCAAATAAAGTATACTCTGACCCCACATATCACTGACTCCACATATCATAATGGTTAGCCCGACTAATTTCTTTTGCGCTCTAGCGACGGTCTTGAGTGATGTTGAAGTGTTGTTGGATGCTATCCATAATTTATGCGACTTATTTCTTATGCCAAAAAAATGAGGGATCGGATGACCATGCTCCACTTTTAATATCCAGAGTTCCCCAAAATGATTCTCTAACAGACACCTCAAACCTCCCATACTTTTCTGAATCCCAGGAAACATCAGTTTCTATTTCACTGGGTACTCTATCGGCGTGAACACGAATAGCCCAATAATGAGGTCTAAATGGATCAAATAAGCTTCTAGTCCTTGGAACTGCTATGAAATCGCTATATAAGATTTTGTTGTTATCCAAATACTGTGTCGCGGCGGCAACTATCTTGCTTGGGGGCTGATAGACTCTTTTTTCAACAGGATATAACACGACAATAGACAACATGCCTATGGCCCCAAAAATCAACATATTCGGCCATTTAGCAGGCCCGAAATACCAAGCGATAAGACCGGATAATATCAGCCAGATAGCAAAGCATATGTAGAGCGGCTCTAAATCCAGCAACATAGGGAAAAAAGAGACACCTGTATCTCCGGGCGCTGCACTGTAAAACAGCGCAGCGCCGAATAATAGCGAACACAATGCTTCTAACATTCTTAACTTATTCAAACTGAATGCTCCACTGTGTTAATGTGCCAAAATTATCTTTCTTTTGATCGCTAACCTTGAGCAAGTCGCCGTCATAGTCTTTTTGGGCTACATGTATACATGGTTTTTCCAGTAGAAGTGACCTCATTGCCTACCACAACGGGAATGGTATTCTCGCCCGTTGAACAGCCTCGAAAGTCCCACCAGGAATATAATGCACTGGTTGCCACATTCCTTTTAGATATAACATTGCCACCCTTTATCAAGGGATACATGGTTAATTGTTTTATTTTCAATGCCGTGTTTGATTGTAGTTTTGCAAAATCAAATGCAGGAATGGAGAATGTAATTCTGTTAATCCCTTTCTTCAGTTCGATGTCAGGATTGCCATAGACTCCGATATGCTCGTCATCGACAGTGGTTATTGTGGCCGAATAGCCAAACTTTGCTGCCGCGGGAAGCGTATCCACCTCAAAGGATACGTTTATCATTTCGATGAAACGCCCATCCGCGCTGTCAATGGACTCGAATGTCACATTACCTAAATAAAGTAAATCGTCTCGTTCCCAAGAGTCATGGTCATAGTATGAGGTACTGCCAAAGGACTGGTTCCGATGAATAATATTGTCATTGTATATAATTCCTATGCTAAAAAACTTGAATGTCCCTGAATAATCCAGAGTTCTCAGATACTTCCCATCAAACTTGACGTAAAATTTCTTCTCTGGTGATTCTATGCGCTGATGAGCCACTAAAGTCCTTCCATCATTCGTCTTCAAGCTCACCCTGATATCGTACTCTCCCTCTCCTTGAAGCACTCCGCCGGTTTCAAATTCAAGCATTAATGCATCATTGTAGCCGTCGCCATCTTCATCGATAAGCACTTCGCTATGCTTGCCGGTAAGATAAACGTTATCCTGAAGTGCCTTGAAAGCTCTGTATATTTGCGCCTCAAATTCGTCACCATTCTTATCCCTGCCGGAAACATTGACAGTCACATCATAAATTCCAACGGATAACGGCACAAAAAGCGTCGAATAAATCCCGTCATTTGCCAGATAATCCGGATACACACCGTCATCACGTATGCTGGCGTGCTGCACTTCCCCATCTTTAGAAATTTCGAATGAAACTTGTCCATTTACATATGGCAGGTCCCCATCCGCTAGTAACACTGAGATGGGAAGATGATGATCAACCATAGGCTTATTGGAGGAAGAACCTATTACCAAATGAAAGAAAATAGCTGAATTTTCAACTAACACCTCGATCGGAACATGCGATCTTGAAGATGAGGTAAAGCCTCTAACGGTATAAGAACCGGGAATGACGTCCGAGAATTTAATGATCCAGACATTGTTGGTCGTCATGGGGGAGGTAAGCTCGTTGACCGGTAGAAATTGACTGAATTCAACCCCGAATGCAGCAAAATTACTTGCGTCTATTATCTTATTGCCGGGAGTGGTGATCGAAATAGTGTTCGTTAAGAAGTCATCCGCGTTCGGAATCATTAAGGTAAAGCCATCACTTCTCGGGATGCTAAATGACGCAACAAATTGACCATCTTGTATGGCAGCCGCTTTATTTATGCGTAATTGCTGGAATGGCGTGACGGAATCCATCGCCATAGATGAACTTGTCCAAATGAGCAGTACCAAGGTGAGAATCAAATTAATGAGTTTCATTGCCAACACTCCATTTCAGCATTCCAACAATCGCCTCGCCTATGACTTGTGCATCTGTCCAGACCTGGTGCCAAGACTTCCATAAAGTACGATCGCGTGATTTCCGACTGTTTTCTCAATTAAATAGGGTCAGAGTTAACTTTTTGAGGGATTTGATTGGTGCATGTTGGTTTTTCATTCCTTGAATGGCGTCGTCGATGTTTGAATCGAGTTGGCCTGGCTCTGTCCTTGATTGGTGATATTTTAGTCTATCCTGTAGTTGGTATTCAACATGGCACGTCATATTCTAATGCGCTTTTTATTTAAAAATAATAGCTTGTATCTACGAGTAACAGATGAAGCTAAATCGAAGAGACGTTAGATACTCGGTGTAGATACATTTGCGGACGTCGATGGCAGGGCCAAAAATGTTCCCTACATTTATTGGCATTTCCTACACCCATGTAGGTCAGATGTCATCGTCGAGCCTACATGGATGACTCCTTTTAAAACAAAGAGTCGGCGGGTAGCAAATGTATCTGCACATAAGCCTGCCGCAGGCAATTAACAGCAATGAAGTTGCGACCTTCAAATCACGTTAATTAATGACAATTTTATTCAACGATTAAAGTGAATCGTTATTATTAGCGAGCGGCCGAAAAGAGCAGGGGAAAAGGGGCGAGCGATACGCCCCGAGCAGATTTACCTAAGCCTCTCCCCTCGATTAATCCCAATCAACCTATCCAAAATATGCTCTCCATCCATGCGGATGCCATTGTGCTCATATTCTGAGGTGAGCCAGTACCTCAGGTTCCCCACCTGAGCGGCGGTCTCCAGGCTGTAGTTCATCTCGACAAACATATCTTCGCTATAGATGGCCGCAGCCACAGGCACCTGGTTGTCGGCGAGTTTCGCCGGGTCGTACAGCATGGGCCAGTCGGCCTTGTCGGCCAGCAGGTGGGCGGCGTGTTTCAGCGGTTTGAGGTTGGTGAACTGATCGAAAAACCAGGGATAGACCATCTCGCCGGTGAACAGGAAGGGCTTGTCTGCCTGGTAGTTAAACTCATCATAGCTTTGTCTTACCCGCTGGGCCGCCCAGCTTGAGGCGCCTTGCTGACAATAGATGCTCTCGTGCAGCAGGGCGAAGATGGGGTTGGTGTTAAAGTCCAGCAGCTGGCAGAAGTGGGCCAAGAACAGCGGATTAACCTGAGTGCCCTGGGCGGTGTCGATGAGCGCCTGCTCTAGCAGGTAATAGACAGGCTCGCCGCCTTGCTCCATGCCGATGTTGATCCCCAGTAGCTGCAACATCTCTACTGTGAGTCGCTCGCCGGTGGCGATTCGCACCTCGTTCTCTTGTATATAGGTTGCCAGACGTTCCACCAGCTCCTGCGCGTCGGGGAAACGGGCGAAGAAGTCCTGGTTCTTGGCCAGCACTCGCTTGTAGGTGGCCTGATAGACCTCATCGGCGCTGCGGGTGAGCGAGGGGATGCCGCCCGTGATGTAGGCCTCAATGAGACCTTGAGGCGCATCGTTTAAGTATTTGAGTACGCAGAAGCCGCCGAAGCTCTGGCCGAGTATGCTCCATTTTTCATCGCCTATCAGCTGCGCGCGGATAAGCTCGGCATCCTTGATGATGCTGTCGGCGCGAAAATGGCTCAGGTAATCGGCCTGGGCCTGTGAGTCGAGGTGCGCGAGTGAAACATAGTTGATGGGGCTCGACAGGCCTGTGCCGCGCTGATCCAGCAGCAAGACGCGATACTCCTGCAGGGCGCGCTTTATCCAGCCGCCGTTTGCCGCGGGCCGGATGGCGCCAAAGCCTGGGCCGCCCTGGAAATAGACCAGATAAGGCAGCTGGCTGTCTTTGTGTTCTGGGGCCACGAGTTCGCGGGCGAACACCTCGATGGTTTCGCCATCCTTTGCATTGTGATCCAGTGGCAGAGAAAATTGATGTTTGCGGCAGTGGATGCCGGCGAGGCGTTGAAGGTCTGACATGATGAGCCTTTATTGTAAATTTTATGCGCCAGTGTGAGGCAATGGGGTACTAAATGACGCGGATAGGTTATCCTAGATCAATCTTTTTGTCAGTGCCGTTAGTGAATCCCACCGCGATCACTTAATCTATGCCGAGGTGGATGAAAGTGGAAAGAATAAGATGAAGTATCAAATTGTGCCTGTGACGCCTTTTCAGCAAAATTGCAGCATCATCTGGTGCGAAAAAACCAAGCTGGCCGCGGTGGTCGACCCCGGCGGCGACATAGAGCGCATCCAGCAGCAATTGACGCATCATGGCCTGACGCTAGAGAAAATACTGCTAACCCATGGGCATATCGACCATGTGGGCGGCGCCAAGGCGCTGGCGGATGCCACGGGCGTGCCCATTATTGGCCCTCACAAGGATGATGCCTTCTGGCTCGAGACCCTGCCGCAACAGAGTAAGCACTTTGGTTTCATGCCGGTCGCGGCCTTTGCGCCTGCACAGTATCTTTGTTCGGGCGATAGGGTCAGTGTCGGCGAGCAGACCTTGGAGGTGCTGCATTGCCCAGGACATACGCCGGGTCACATCGTCTTTTACAGCGAGCCCGATAAGCTGGCCTGGGTGGGGGATGTGCTGTTTAAGGGCTCCATCGGCCGCACCGATTTTCCTCAGTCTAGTCATCAGGCGCTGATCCACTCCATCACTCAGGTGCTCTGGCCCCTGGGACGCGAGGTGAGTTTCATTCCGGGCCATGGGCCTGTCTCGACCTTCGGCGCCGAGCGCCAACAAAACCCCTTCGTGGCGGATCAACTGCTGAACTAAACGTGTTATCGGTTCGCTAAACTGCGCGGCTCGCTCGGGCCGCGTCTCCTTTTTGTGAAATCTTTTGCAACGCTTTGCGTCTGTTTTCTTATTTCCGTGTCTGCTAGGTTAGGTCATTAGCATTTGTTAATTGCCTAATTTTTATAACAGACTTGTTTGAGAGACACGGAATATGTCACATCACATCGAAGATCTGCTCAATGCCTGGTCGGCGGCGCCCAAAGATGATTGGGTGCTGGCCGTGGTCACTCATGTAGAGGGCTCAGCCTATCGCAAGGTGGGCGCCATGATGCTGATCCATGGCATGGGCAAGAGTGTCGGACTCGTCAGCGGCGGCTGCCTGGAGGCTGACTTGCGTCGGCGCGCCCAGCGGGTCATTCAGACGGAGCAGGCGCAAAGCGTCTGCTATGACGCCTCTGATGAAACCGATGCCAGCTATCAGTTGGGATGTGGCGGCCTGATACGGCTTATGTTGGTGCCCCTGTGCGCCGCCAATCATTATCTACATTTTCACGCCTTAAAAGATGCCCTGGCGACGCGGGGGCAATGCCATTATCAGCTGCCACTCATCGATGAATCTCCATTGCCTGGTGCCTCGAGTGTGTTGAACGCCCAAGTGTGGTGCGACCAACGTGCCGTGGATGATGCTCATGGCGGCTGGCAACTGAGCGACTTTCCCCGCCCCGGCATCCTACCGGGTGAGCTAGCCAGTCTCATCATTCCCCTGCGCGAGCGGCATCGTATCGCCATCTTTGGCGGCGGCATGGATGCGCAGCCCGTGTGTCAGATAGCCCAGCAGCTGGGCTGGCGGGTGGATGTGATCGACCGGCGCACCAGCTATGCCAGAGAGTATGATTTTGTCGGCGCCAACATCATCAAGTGTCCGGTGGCCGAGTTACCTCAAAGCTTTTGGACTAGGCTGGATGGCGCCATCGTGATGCAGCACAACCTTGAGCTTGACGCCGAGGCACTGGCGGCGATTCATGCCAGGGGCGAGCAGCTTAAATACCTGGCGCTGCTGGGGCCTGGTCACAGACGTGACAGGGTGCTGCAGCTTGCGGGCCTCAAATCGTCAGACCTTAACGCCTTCTTCTCGGCGCCCGCCGGCCTGGCACTGGGGGGCGAGCTGCCGGCTTCGATCGCGCTTTCCATCTTGTCCGAGTGTCATGGCGTGCTGCATGGGGCGCGCCGTGTGGCCCTCAAAGAGGTGATGGCATGATGCCTGGCTACTTAGAGGGCAGGGTGATGATCGCTCTGCTGGCCGCCGGTGAGAGTCGTCGTTTCGGCGGGGTGAAGTTGGCGCAATCTCTGTCTAGCGAAGCCCAAAAACTGGCATGCGAACTGGCATGCGAACAGGCTGATACCCCTTTAATCAGTCAGCCCACTGAGACTCTTATCGGCCACCAATATCAAGTACTGCATGAGGTTGCAAACAGGCTTGGTGCCACTCTGATGGTGGTCACCGGCGCCCATCACCAAGCCGTAGCCAGCTGCCTACCGCCCTTGGCAACCTTGCTGCATAACCCAGACTGGCAAGGGGGGCTTGGACACTCGATTGCCGCCGCGGCCCGCGAGGCCAAGGCGCGCCGGGCCGAGACCCTGCTGATCGCCCTAGGGGACCAGGTGAAGCTAGGTACTGAGGATTACCTGGCGCTATTTGGCGCGCGCCGCAGGGCAAATATGCGGGTTTGTGCCTATTATGAGTTAACCCTGGGGCCGCCCGTACTGTTTCATTATGACGATTTTGAGGGGCTGTCTAACCTGAGCGGCGATCGCGGTGCCAAGGGGCTATTGTCCCGGCGCTACCAAGAGGGCGCTCTTATCGCCATGGCGATGCCTGATGCCGGCGTCGATATCGATACCCGATCTGAGTTAGTGGCCTATCGGGCGAGGCATGGCGAATGCGCTAACGACAATTGAGCGCCCGATAGTCATCTAGCGGGTTTAAGCCCGGCAGATGCAGGCTAAACAAGCACATTCAAGCTAGGCCTGTGCAAGCTAAGCCTGTGCAAGCTAAGCCTGTGGAAGCTAAGTATATGAAAAATCAGCTTTTACAATCCGGGCTGTACCAAATGCGTTTTTACAAAATAAGTTACTAAAAATAAGGCCGTTAACCTTACCCCTTTGGTCAACAAGGAGAAACCGATGTCCCAATCTCAACTCGGACTCAAGATAAATGGAAAAGATTACACCTTAGATGCCGATCCCAACATGCCCGTGCTCTGGGCTATCAGAGATCTCCTGGGGCTGACGGGCACCAAGTATGGCTGCGGCGCGGGGCTGTGCGGCGCCTGCACCATACATGTGGATGGCGAGCCCGCCAGGGCCTGTCTGACCAGCCTAAAGCAGGTACAGGGCAAGCGGGTGACCACTATCGAGGGGCTCAAGGCCGATGGCCTCAAGCAGGCGTGGCGCGACAACAACGTGCCCCAGTGTGGCTACTGTCAGGCGGGGCAACTCATGTCGGCGGCCGCCTTGCTGAGCCAGTATCCTCAGCCCGATGATACCCAGATCGAGGAGGCCATGGTGGGCAATCTCTGTCGCTGTGGCACCTATACCCGTATCAAGACGGCGATCAAACAGGCGAGTGCTACAGCCGAACGTGTAACTAGCACAAGGGAGGTGGAGGCATGAGTCAGTTCAGCGCGGTACAAAATTTTAGTCGCCGGGATGTGTTAAAGCTGTTTGGCGCCGCCGGTGGCGGCCTGGCCCTCGGTGGCAGCGGTCTCGCCTGGAGCCCGATGGCGCTGGCGCAAGACGGCGAGGCGCGCCTCAACCTGTTTATCGCCATAGGCGAGGATGACAAGGTGTATCTCACCTGTCACCGCTCCGAGATGGGGCAGGGGATCCGCACCGGTATTCCTCAGGTGTTGGCCGATGAACTGGGCGCCGATTGGGATAAGGTTGTGGTGGTGCAGGGGCTGGCCGATAAGCGTTACGGCAGTCAGAACACGGATGGCTCACGCAGCATACGCAAGGGCTTCGACAAGATGCGTGAGATGGGCGCCATGGCGCGTACCATGCTGGAGCAGGCCGCCGCCGAGCGCCTGAAGGTGCCGGTGGCCGAGCTGCAAACAGCCGATAACAAAGTGCATCACCAGGCCTCTGGTCGCAGCTTAAGCTTTGGCGAGCTGGCGATGGCGGCGGCTAAGTTGCCCCTGCCCGAGGTGAAAGGGCTGAAGCTCAAGTCCGCCAAGGCCTTTACCCATATCGGCAAGGGCCACACCATAGTCGACATGGAGGCGATATTAGACGGCAGCACCGAGTATGGTTTCGATATCCAGCTCGATAACATGCTCTATGCCAGCATAGTGCGTCCGCCCGTACTGGGCAGCAAGCTGGCCAAGCTTGACGACAAGGCCGCGAGAGCCGTTGCGGGTGTGGTGGATGTAGTAACCCTGCCTGGACATCAGGGCGCCCCAAGCTTCCAACCTTTAGGCGGCGTAGCCGTGCTGGCCACCAACTCCTGGAGTGCGGCCCAGGGACGTAAGGCGCTCGCCATCAGCTGGAGTGACTCGGCAAATGATGGGCACGATTCCGGCGCCTACCTTGCGCAGCTTAAGCAGGCGGTGCAAAAGCCTGGTAAGGCGGTGAGACAGCAGGGGGAGCAGACCCAGAGCTGGCCGGAGGATAAGACGATAGAGGCGGTCTACAGCGTGCCTTATCTGGCCCATGCCATGATGGAGCCGCCAGCGGCCGCCGCAAGTGTCACCGATAAGGGCGTGGAGATCTGGGCATCGACCCAGACGCCCCAGAGTGCTCAGGGCACAGTAGCAGCGGCGCTGGGGCTGAAGGCCGAACAGGTGACTGTGCATGTCACGCTGCTTGGCGGCGCCTTTGGTCGTAAGTCCAAGCCCGACTTCTGCGTCGAGGCGGCGCTGCTGTCTCGCCAGGCGGGGCGGCCGGTCAAGGTCTGCTGGAGCCGGGAGGATGAGCTGCAAAACGGCTACCTGCACGCCATCAGTGCCCAGTATTTCAAGGCCAGAATGGGCGACAAGGGGGTCGAGGCCATGCTGCAACGCACCGGCTTCCCCAGCATAAGTTCGACCTTCGCCGAGGGGGTGGATGAACCCAGCGCCTCAGAGTTGGATCTGGGTTTCGTCGATGTGCCACTGGCGATCGACAGCCTGCGCTGCGAGTCGGTAAAGGCCAGCGCCCATACCCGTATTGGCTGGATGCGCTCGGTGTGCAACATTCAGCATGGCTTCGGTATCGGGGTGTTTGTCGATGAGCTGGCGGTGAAACGCGACCTGGACATCTTTAGTATGTGGCGCGAGCTACTGGGCAAGGACAGGTTGGAGACATTTAGTGGCCAAGAGTTTAACTACGGTAACTATGGCGAGACACTTGAGCGTCACCCTGTGGACACCGCTCGCTATAAGGGGGTGATCTCAGCAGTGGAGCAGAAGGTGAAGCAACTGCCCAAGCCGAAGGCGGGGCAAGGCTGGGGCTTCGCGGTGCATCGCAGCTTTACCGCCTATGTGGCGGCTGCGAGCCTGGTGGAGGTGAGCGAAGATAAGCAGCTTAAGGTGCTCAAGACCATCATCGCCATCGACGCCGGTACCCTGGTTAACCCTGACAGGGTGGCCTCTCAGCTCGAAGGTGCGGTGATGTTTGGCTTGAGTATCGTCCTGATGGGGCGGATTAGCTTTAAGGATGGCCGGGTGGAGCAGTCTAATTTTCATGACTATCCGCTGCTGCGCCTGAGTCAATGCCCTGAGATAGAGACCATCTTAGTGCCATCTGAGGCGCCGCCGGCCGGGGTGGGCGAGCCTGGGGTGCCGCCCATTGCGCCCAGTATCGTCAACGCCATCTATGCTGCCAGTGGCGTGCGGATCCGCGATCTGCCCTTGAGCGATCATTTCAAGATCTAGTCGCTATCCATAGATACGCTGTAGACTATTAGAGCCAGTCGTTATATCGACTGGCTTTTTTATCACCACGCTTATGCCATTGTTAAGCGATTTTTTGTTCTTTTACTACAAATGGCGTCAAATTTTCAATTCAATAACATTTAATCCGGTTTATTTGGCCTAGATCCTGTTTTTGTCATTCATTTTGGAGTAATTTAACCAAAAATAATATTCCAATGTAATGAGGGGTCATACATGGAAAATCGTATGCAGGTCGCATTGTCTGCAGGGTTACTTGCTGCCGTTTGGGCAGGGGTCGCCGATGCATTTCACTTAGTCACTTGGGTTGGCTTTCTCGCGTGTAGCACCTTCTTCGCTCAGCCAAAGGCGGGTTTTCAAGGGGTACTGATGACTTGGTTCACCAATCTCTCCGGCGTGTTCTGGGCCTGGGTGGTGATTTCCGGTAGCAGTTATTTCGAGACGCCACTGGTGGGTTACCTGTTAACGGGTGTCGTCACCAGCCTGATGTGCCTGCAAGCCAGCTATCAGCGACTCGCCTTCATTCCTGGCGCCTTCATCGGCTGCTGCATCACCTTCGCCCTAGGCGGCGATCTGGCGGCCATCCTACCGCCGCTGGTTATCGGCGCGCTCCTGGGTTATGCCATGACGCTACTGACGGGGCAGATGGTGGCCTTTACCGCTAAGACCATACCCGCGATAAAGTTACGCCTAATCAAGGCTCAAGAATAAAAACTGTGCTTAACTTGATTTGGTAGAACCAAAGAAATCGTCAATTTAGTCTGATAAACAAGTGGGTTTCCATGAAAGCTATCCAGTTTAGAAAGATAGATGCCTTGCTGATCAAACTCAGCCTTAACGGTAAATTTTGGGTGGTCTGCACTATGGTGACGGCCATTACCCTGACCATCGCCTTGCTGAACTTAAACGCCGCCACCAACCAGCTGCATGCCGGGTCGGCGGCCAGGGTGCAGGCCAGCGTCGACAGCTATGCCAGGGTCGCCAGCCAGATGGGCTTAGAAGGCGAGGCGCTTGGGCGTTTTGCCCAGGATAACGGTCTGAGACTGGCATCGAGCGACGAGCAATCGCGCCGAGGCGACAATGTGACCGCCAGTGCAGCGGTCGCGGGGCAATATTTGCAGCTGAGCCAGGATGTCACCGCCTGGGAGGCCGAAGGCAAGCGCGATGCCTGGTGGATGCTGTGGGTAGCCTTGATCGCCCTCTATCCTCTGTATCAGCTAAGTTACTGGATCTCCACCTCACTAGGTGGTGGCCTGTGGGACATGTATATCGCCATTAAGCGGTTGGCCGACGGCGATCTCTCTTTTAGGCTGAATTTCTTTGGTAAGGATGACTTTAGCCTTATCGCCCGCGAGATCGATCGCAGCGCCGATAACATGAGCGAGATGGTCAAGGCCATAGGCAACAATGCCCAGACGCTGGCCAATGCCTCCGATGAGTTTAATCAGCAGGCGAAACAGAATGATGAGTTGGCACAGTTTCAGCATCAGTTTCTCGATACCGTCGCGGTGGCGATGGATCAGATGACCGCCGCCATCGAAGAGGTGTCCCATAATGCGGCCAACACCTCAGATCATACCAAGCATAATGCGACGGCCGCGGCCGACAGCAAGCAGCGGATCGCCGAGGCGGTGCGCCGTATCGGTCAGCTGACAGGCCAGATAGATGCGGCTTCCAGCGCGGTGGACCAGTTGTCGGGCAATGCCACTGAGATTGGCGCCGTGGTCACCACCATTAACGGCATCTCTGAGCAGACTAACCTGTTGGCGCTCAACGCGGCGATTGAGGCGGCGCGCGCCGGCGAGCAGGGCCGAGGCTTTGCCGTGGTGGCCGATGAGGTCCGTACCCTAGCCGGACGCACTCAGCAGGCGACGGTGGAGATCCAGTCGATGATCGAAGGCTTGCAGTCTGGCTCGGGCCAGTTGGCCGATATCACCCATGAGATTGTGGAGCAGGCCGAGCTTGGCCGATCCGCTATCGAGTCGGTCGGCAGCGACGTCGATACCATGGCCGATTCTATCGATCAGGTGTTCGATATGAGTTCGCAGATTGCCGCCTCGGCGGAGGAGCAGAGCGTGTCGGCGCGGGATATCGCCTCTCAGCTCAATGAGATCCGCGATCAGTCCCAGACCATCAAGGAGACCGCCGAGCGCTCGGTGATCCTGGCCAGTGAGTTGCAGCAGTCTTCGGCCGAGCTGGATGGGATCTTGTCACAGTACCGCTTGCAGTAGTTAAGGCGGCGATACTCAATAAAAAAAGGCGCTCGTGGCGCCTTTTTTTATTGCTGACTGAATTAGTCTTGGAAGCTGCTCCAGATAGGGGCATGGTCCGACGGTTTCTCGATACCGCGCAGATCATAATCTACGTCAGATTCGGTCAGGCGCTCCGCCAGAGACGGGGTCGCCAGGATCACGTCGATGCGTAGGCCACGGTTGTCGTCGAAGCCCTTGCTGCGATAGTCGAACCAGGAGTAGCGCTCGCTGCGCGCCGGATGCAGCTGACGGAAGGTGTCAATCAGTCCCCAGTCCAGCAGGGTTTGCAGCCACTGACGCTCTTCGGGCTGGAAGCTGCACTTGCCTGTCTTCAACCAACGCTTGGCGTTGGCTTCGCCGATGCCGATATCTAAATCGATAGGCGAGATGTTGATGTCGCCTATGATGGCGATATCTTCATCCGGGCTGTGATGCTGCTGCAGATACTGCATCAGATCTTGGTAGAACTTGCGCTTGGCCGGGTACTTGGTCTCATGGCTGATGTTCTCGCCCTGGGGAAAGTAGCCGTTAAGTACCGTCAGTTGACGGCCGTTGGCCTGGGTAAAAGTGCCCATGATCATTCGGCGCTGTGCCTCCTCATCATCTGTGGGGAAACCTTTCTGAACCTTGACCGGGGCCTGCTTAGAGAGCATGGCGACGCCATAGTGAGCCTTGCCGCCATGGTAGTGCACCTGATAGCCCATGGCCTCTACTTCGGCCAGCGGAAAGGCCTCGTCGTGCACCTTGGTCTCTTGCAGGCCAATGATATCCGGGCTGTGAGTGTCGATCAGCGCCTGTAGCTGATGCAGTCTGGCCCTGAGACCATTGATGTTAAATGAAACAATTTTCAAGAGCTTGCTTCCTAATATTGATGTTAAGGGAGTACGCGCTTAAAGGGTTTTACTATGACGCTCTGGTAGACACCGGCGGCTACATAAGGGTCTTGGTCTGCCCAGGCCTGGGCCGCTTCCAGTGAGTCGAACTCGGCAACCACTAGTGAGCCGGTGAAACCCGCTTCACCCGGGTTGTCGCTGTCGATGGCTGGATGTGGACCGGCGATCATCAGGCGACCCTCGTCAGACAGCGCCTGCAGGCGTGCCAGGTGGTCAGGACGGGCTTGAAGGCGTTTTTCTAAGCTGTTTTCAACATCTTGAGATGAGATCATGTACCACATTATTTGAGTTCCTTTTTATGTTCTTCAGGCATATGTTTGTAGAGGTAAACCACAGTGACTACTGTGTTGATCAGTGTCAGAGCCGTCAGGCCAAACACCTTGAAATTGACCCAGGTTTCCTGAGACAGGTTAAAGGCGACATAGATGTTCACCAGACCGCAGGCAAGGAAGAAGGTGACCCAGTACCAGGTGACCCGAGACCAGATCTTGTCGTCGACTATCAGCTCCTTGCCCAACATCCCCTTGAGGATAGGCTTATTCAGGTATTGACTCACGGCCAGCGCGGTGGCGAACAGGGCATAGACCACTGTCACTTTCCATTTGATAAAGGCATCGTCATGCAAGACTAAGGTGAGGGTGCCGAAGAAGCTCACCATGGCGAAGGTGATCAGGTGCATCTTTTCTATCTTCTTATAGAGGAGATAGGTGACGATCAACTGCAGTGCGGTGGCAGCTATCAGGGCGCCACTGGCGATATAGATGTCGAAAAACTTATAGACGGCGAAAAAGATCACCAGAGGGAGAAAGTCGAGCAGTTGTTTCATGTAGGCAAGTTCACCGAACAAGGAAGTAAGATGGCTGGCAGTGTAACATGCCTCTTGGGTAGGGCAAACGGTGCGGCGCGGTGAAACCGGCGCAAATGCGATGAAATTCCCTTAATCTGGGTTAGCGCACACACAGGTTTTATTGTCGCTGTTGCTCTTTTGGGCAATCACGCTGCAGGGATATTGTGGTTGTTTACTCTATGTTAATGATTATTGGTGATATTTTTGATTTACCTCAAATCTTGATGATTTTGAGACGCAGTTTTTTGTTAAAGCTTGTGTTACATTTTTGCAGATGATGCCAAGCTGTTTATGTGGGCCTTGGCGCATCACAGCAAGCAGTGAATTTCCTCCTGGGGGCGGGCGTACAGCATATGATAGTGGAACTGGATGTTTCGGAATTGACCGTTGGTATGTATGTGGTTGAGATCACTCAGCCCAAGGGTAAGTTTCAACTGGCGGAGCAGGGATGGATCACTAAACAACAGGTGATAGACGGATTTAAGCACAAAGGCATCGAAAAGTTATTGGTCGATGCCAGTAAGCGACGCGTGCCGCAAACCGCCCCCGCTCAGGAAAAGCAAGCTAGGCAGATAGCGTCTTCCGGGGCTGCAAAACAGACGCCTGGGCTTTTTAAACGGCGATTGACCGAGGCCAAGCAGTTGTTTAATGAGTCGAAGGCGATACAGAGACGCCTGTTCGACGATGCGCAAAACGGCGTGCCCCTGACCCTTGAACCGGTAAAACGGGTCACCGAGCAGTCTATCGAGGCGATATTTGATAATCCCGATGCGCTGGCCTGCGTGATCAACATACGCCATAAGGATCAGTATCTGCTGGAGCACTCGGTGGCCGTGTCTGTGCTGATGACGATTTTTGCCTGCTACCTCAAGATAGATAAAGAGATTGTGCGGGAGCTGGCGATCGGCGCCTTCTTACACGATGTGGGTAAGATCATGATCTCCCCCAGCATACTCGACAAGCCGGGTCGGTTAACGGCCGAGGAGTTCGAGGTGATGAAGACCCATGCCAATCACTCCATCAGTATCATAGAAAATACCCCCAACATCAGCCCCCTCAGCTTGGAGGTGGCCAGACTTCACCATGAGAAGCTTAACGGTAAGGGGTATCCTTTTGGCGTATCTGCCGAGGCGATCTCCCGTTACGGGCGGATGATTGCCATCTGTGACATCTTCGACGCCCTGACCGCCAATCGCTGTTACAAGGCGGGTTATCCTCAGGTGAAGGCCTTTAGCATCCTAAGGGCGCTAGGGGAAAATAATGAGCTGGACGGTGAATTGGTTGATCATTTCATCAAGTGTATGGGGGTCTATCCCGTGGGCTCACTGGTGCAGCTGGAGTCCAATCGTCTGGCGATTGTCGAGAGTCATAACCAGCATGATCCCATTCGTCCCAATGTGAAGCCTTTTTACTGCCTCAATCCCAATCACTTCGAGGTCTCGGCCAATATCGATTTGGCGGCGATGCGCGATGACATCATAGTGAAGAATGTGCGCGCCGATGATTTCGATCTCAATATGGATGAGATCATCGAGTTTCTCTCCCACGAGGGCTAGGGCCTGTTTATCTTTCAGGTTTAATTTTTGTTCGATCTAAACGCGTTTTGCTCAAGGCGCATGCTGTGCGGCATAGTTATTCTATGTAAATAGCAGGCAACAAAGGGCAAGGCGCGTTTAGATGAACCCTTCGGGCAGCTTTTGTAGGCCATTTCTACGGCGTTATTGCCCGCTCATGTAGAATAACTACACTATACGGACTCTGCCTAGTATAAATAACCTACAAAATGCTGCAGAAACAAACAGGAAAGGTCAACAGGCCCTAGGGCTGTGCTATTGAAAGCCGAGGTGATTCAATTGCAGTTCGAACTCTCCGGCCTGGCCTTCGCCAATCAGCAGGCCGACGGCGACTAGCTGGGTGAAATCTGGATGAGGGCGATCTGGATAGTCGCTGCCGCGAAAGGTCTCGATAAAGTCCTCAGGCGCAAATGACCAGTGTTGCTCCTTAGCCGTCTGGGTCGCAAAGTTGGCCTTGTATCCCACCAATTGCCCCTGTTTGAGCACTTTTAGCCTGAGCTGATAGCGCTTGCCATCGCCCAGGGCCGAAAGGTTTATTCGATTTGGGCTGCCTTGCTGCACCAGGTGTTGCTCTTCCTGGTTCAGGGTGCGTGACACCGAGGCAAAGCCGCCGTTGTTTTCCAAAGACACCTTGCCGCTAAATCGCAGCTTATGGGGTTGCCCCTCGCCGACGACTTCACTTAACTGACTCTGGGAACGGCCGCCC
Organism: Shewanella sp. cp20; assembly: GCF_000832025.1. NCBI lineage: Bacteria > Pseudomonadati > Pseudomonadota > Gammaproteobacteria > Alteromonadales > Shewanellaceae > Shewanella > Shewanella sp. cp20. The sequence goes on from NZ_JPII01000046.1 coordinate 29,954, forward strand.
ATCACGCCGTCGTTGATGATCTGCCAGTGGCCGGGGTGACTCAATAAGGCTAGTGTGTGCATCTTAGTCTCGGCTCCTTGGGTTGTAATAAGGCTCATGGGTAGCAGGATACTCGCCAGTGACAGGCTGCCAACGAGGTGAGCTAGGCGCATAGCGAGATGGAGGGCAGGGCCCTATGCAGCGCCATCAGATCTTTGAAGATGAAACTGGCGCCGTGCTGCTCGCCATAGGATCGTTGCGCGGTGAGCAGTACCGATGGCATGCCTGCTCGCTTGGCGGCCTGGATATCATAGTGATGGTCGCCGACATAGGCTATCTGTTGTGGCGGCAGCTGCCAGGCCTTCGCTAGTGCCAGCAGACAGCTGGGATCGGGCTTGGCCGGGCCATCGTCGCGGCTGTAGATGAGGTCTATCGGTAGCTTGCAGCGCTCTATCTTTAACTCGGCGGCGTGGCGACTATTGCGAGTGACTATGGCCGTTGGGATCTGTTGCAGGAGTAAGAAATCCAGCAGGGCTAATGCGCCGGTTAGCGCCTCGGCACTGATAGCGTCCAGGTGCTCTGCCCGTGTGATGATCTCGTGCGCCTCGGCCGAGCGCATCGATGGCAGCTGCCTCACGAAGGCGAGAATATCCTGATCTAAAGGGCAACCAACCGCCTGCTTGAGCGCCTTAAAGTCGAGCGAGCTGCTCACCAAGGTGCCGTCGAGATCGAAGATCACTCCCTTAAACAAGTTGTCAAAGCTTTGCATGGCGCGTCCTTATGTAAATTGGCGATGCGGGCTACTGGTTTTTGCAAAGTAGCGGTTAACAGATGGCCGTAAAAAAACGCTTTTAGCGCAATAGAGTAAGTATAGGCCTTGGCCACCTATTGCTCCTGTTACTGTAAATCGTGTTCAGCATTAAAGGGTCTGAGGATAAGTGTTAGATCTATATCCATCAGCTTGGAATATTTGGGCTAGATGGGTGGCTGTAAGCGTTACGGCGACAAGTGATGAAAGGATCAGTGCTATGGCCATGATGGATAAAAAAAAATCCCCGCACGGGGCGGGGATGGTAATGCATCTTCTGAGCTGTCTGGTGTGAAACTTAAGCTTAGGTTGCCGCTTTCATCTCGCGGGTGAACTTGCCTAAGGCGCCGAGCAAGGCCTGCTCATCGTCTTGATGGGCCTCGATGATCTTCACCACGGCCGAGCCCGAGATGGCGCCCGCCGCACCCGAGGCGATGGCGGCCTCTACCTGAGCCGGCTCTGCGATACCGAAGCCCAATATGGGCGGCGGCGCATCGAAGGCTTTGAGTTGGGCCAGGATGTCATCCAGCGGCATGCCTGCCTTAGACTCAGTGCCGGTTACCCCGGCGCGAGAGAGCAGATAGGTGTAACCCTGACCCTGCTCCGCCACCTGGCGTAGCGTCTGCTCATCGCCGTTAGGCGGCGCGATAAAGATAGGGGCGATGTCGTGGGCCTTGGCCGCGGCAATGAAGGGGGCAGCCTCTTCAACTGGCACGTCGGCGATCAGCACAGAATCCACGCCGGCGGCCTTGGCCTTGGCATAGAAGGCTTCCACCCCGTTGGCATAAACCAGGTTGGCATACAGCAGCAGGCCGATGGGCAGCTCTGGGTATTTGGCGCGCACCGCTGCGATGATCTCGAAGCAGGCGCCCGGCGTGGTGCCTGCGGCTAAGGCGCGCAAATTTGCCCCCTGGATCACTGGGCCATCGGCGAGGGGATCGGAGAAGGGAAAGCCCAGCTCCAGCGCGTCGGCGCCATTCTCTACCAGGGTCTCGATGATCTTCAGTGACAATGCTCTGTTGGGGTCGCCTATGGTAACGAAGGGCACAAATGCACCGCGGTTATTGGCTTCTAGTGCGGCAAATGCTGCCTGATAACGGTTACTCATTGCCGCTCTCCTCGTCGGTGGTTTGTTGCTTTTCTAAGATATCGGCCACGGTGAAGATATCCTTGTCGCCACGGCCAGACAGGTTAACCACTAACAGGGTCTCCTCTGTGGCAGCTTCGGCCAGCTTGATGGCATAGGCCAGCGCATGGGCCGATTCCAGCGCGGGGATGATCCCTTCGCTGCGCGCCAGTAGCTGGAAGGCGGCGAGTGCCTCATCATCTGTGGCCGACTCATAGGTGGCACGGCCGGTTGCCGCCAGATGGGCGTGCTGCGGGCCCACCGATGGGAAGTCTAACCCGGCAGAGATGGAGTAAGACTCTTCAATCTGCCCCTCTTTGTCTTGCATCAGCGGCGCCTTCATGCCAAAGAAGATCCCCGTCTTACCGTGTTTGAGGGGTGCGCCATGTTTGGGGGTGTCTATGCCGAGGCCTGCAGGCTCGACACCGATTAATTTTACCGATGGCTCGTCGATAAAGTCGGCAAACATGCCGATGGCGTTTGAACCGCCGCCGACACAGGCGATCACCGCATCGGGCAGGCGACCTTCACGCTCGAGGATCTGCGCCTTGGTCTCTTCGCCTATCATGCGCTGAAATTCACGCACTATGGTGGGGAAGGGGTGTGGCCCTGCGGCAGTGCCTAGCAGGTAGTGAGCCTTGTCGTAGCTGGCGGACCAGTCGCGCATCGCCTCGTTACAGGCATCTTTCAGGGTGGCTGAGCCTGAGGTGACAGGGATCACCTCGGCGCCCATCAGACGCATACGGAACACGTTGGGGGACTGACGCTCGACGTCTTTGGCGCCCATGTAGACCTTGCACTTCAACCCAAGCAGGGCGCAGGCCAGCGCCGTGGCGACACCGTGCTGTCCGGCGCCGGTCTCGGCGATGATCTCTTTCTTGCCCATGCGCTTGCCAGCAGCACCTGTCCCAGCACCTGGTTGGTCTTGTGGGCACCGCCATGGAGCAGATCTTCACGCTTGAGGTAGATCTTCACCAAGGGGTTGGGGCTGAGGTTACGGGTCAAGGTGAGGGCGGTCGGTCTGCCGGCATAGTTTTTCAGCAGGTCGGTAAACTCGGCCTGAAAGCTCAGATCGTTTTGCGCCTCGACAAAGGCGGCCTCCAGCTGCTTGAGGGCGGGCATCAGGATTTGCGGAACAAACATGCCGCCATATTCGCCGAAATAAGGGTCCAGCTTAGTCATCATAAAGCTCTCTCTATAGGGCGGCGCCATATATGCGCCGCAAAAGGTTAATATTTTCTCAAGGCCGTGAAGGTTAGCGCGATCAACTCAGCATCTTTGATGCCGGGCGCCGACTCTAGGCCAGAATTAAAGTCCAGACCGAAGAAGCCCTGCCTGGCGGCGTCGAAGGCGTTGCCTGCGTTAAGCCCGCCGGCCAACATGGCGCTCGCCTTTTCGGGCAATTGTTGCTGCCAGTTAAAGGCCTGACCTGTACCGCCAAATTGCACGCCGTTTGGCGCCTGTGTCTTGCTGTCGTAGAGCAGGCGATCGGCATTGGCTGGCGTAACGGGAACCTGGCTATCGTCGCTATCGACACTGATGGCCACCGCTTTCCAGATCTGGGTCTGGCAATCAAGTTCGTTTAGCTTGAGTCTGAGCTGATCGATATCGTATTCGCTCTCCTTGCCGTGAAGCTGCACGGCGAAGAGATTGAGGCGTTTGGCCAGCTCGGCAATGGTGCCCGGCGCTTCGTTTACGAATACGCCGACGAAGTTGAGCGCCTTACCTGTGCTTCGCTGTTGCTTGACCAGGCTTAGCGCCTGCTCTGGGCTGACATAGCGGGGTGATTTCTCGGCGAAGATCAGGCCGCCATAGATGGCGCCCGCCTCGGCTACGGCGCGCACATCTTCGATGCGGGTCAAGCCGCAGACCTTGTTGTGACCCAGGGTGAGCGTGCGACAGGCGAGATCCAGATCTGGCTCGGCCATCAAGGAGCTGCCCACAAGGAAGCCATCGACAAGCGGGCTCAGGCGTCTCACCTGCTGCTGAGTGTAGATCCCCGATTCGCTGACCACCACGCGGTCGGCCGGGATATGCGGCGCAAGCGCCTCCGTGGTCGCCAGATCTGTGGTGAGATCCCTCAGGTTACGATTGTTAATCCCTATGATGGCGGCATCCAGCGCGATGGCGCGATTGAGCTCCTCTTCGTTACTGACCTCGGTCAGCACATCCAGTTGGTACTGTGCGGCTAGGCTCGCGAGCTGTTGATAGCGCTCATCATCGAGCACAGACAGCATCAGCAAAATGGCATCGGCGCCTTGATGGGCAGCCAGTTTCACCTGGTAGGGATCGACGAAGAAGTCTTTACATAAGATGGGCTGAGTCACCCGGGCACGCACCTTTGGCAGGTAATCCATGTCGCCCTGAAAAAACTGCTCGTCGGTCAGCACCGAGATGGCGGCGGCGTAATGCAGGTAGACATCGGCAATGGCTTCGACATTAAAGTCTTGTCTGATAAGCCCTTTTGACGGGCTGGCCTTCTTGCACTCGAAGATGAAGCCGGCGTTGGGTGCCTTGAGGGCCTGGTACAGGCTGCGATCCGACTGCTTTGGCGCTAGCGATGCCTCGGGAAAGCGCTGCTTGAGGGCGGCAATATGGGCCGGTTTGGTGTCGACGATACGGGTCAGCACATTGCTGATTGTCGATGAACTGTCGACTGGGTTGTTTACGCTCGCTTGCATCAGTTACTTCCTTGCTGGTCACTTTGGCTCGCGCTAGCAAGCTGCTGGAGTAGGGTGTATGCCTTGCCGCTGGCGAGGGTATCGAGTGCCAGCGCCGTGCCTTGCTGTGGGCTGTCACAGCAGCCAGCCACATAGAGGGCGCAGCCCGCATTTGCCGCTACCGCCTCAGTGTGCGCCAATTCCCCTTTGCCTTGCAATATGGCGCGGGTGATTTCGGCGTTTTCGGCAGGGCCTGCACCGGCCAGATCAGTTATTTGCGCGCGGCTGAGTCCCAAAGCTTCGGGTGAGAGGTAATATTCGATTATCTCGCCCTGTTTTAACTCACATACTAAAGTCTCGCCATGAACCGCCACTTCATCCAAGCCGCTACCATGCACCACCATGGCGCGTTTGACATCCAGCGCCTTGAGCACGTCGCAGATAGGACGCACCAGCATCTGATCATAGACGCCAAGTAACATATAGTCGGGGCGAGCCGGATTGATGAGGGGCCCGAGCAGGTTAAACAGGGTGCGGGTCTTTAGTGCCTGACGTACCGGCACCGCATGGCGCACGCCGCCGTGGTAGTGGGGGGCAAACAGGAAGCAGAGGCCCAGTTCGTCGAGACAGTCTCTGGCGGTCTCCGGTGCCATGGTGAGATCTATGCCAAACTGCGCCAGCAGATCCGACGAGCCCGACTTGCTCGACACGCTTCGATTGCCGTGCTTGGCGACCTTGGCTCCCGCCGCCGCAGCCACAAAGGCTGAGGTGGTCGAGATATTGATGGTGTTATGGCCGTCACCGCCGGTGCCGACGATATCCACTATGCCCTGGGAGCGCGTGGCCTCGCTGGGGGCGGGAAAGGTCTTGGCGGCCTGCAGCAGCGCATCGGCCGCGCCTGAGATCTCATCTATGGTCTCGCCGCGCATCTTCATCGCCACTAACATGCCTGCCATGGCAACCGGGTCCATCTTGCCTGCCACTATCTCGCTAAACAGTGCCTTGGTCTCTTCTCGGCTGATGGATTGTCCCTGATAGAGGCTGTCGAAAATCGGCTGTAGTTCACTCATTACAATACTCCTTGGCCGCGGCTTAACTGGGCGTCTTGGGTCAGGTAGGTCAACGTCTGTGTCAGCAGCTGGCTGCCGAGTGTGGTCAGGATTGACTCGGGGTGGAACTGAAAGCCCACCGCTTTTACGGTTTTATGGGAGATGGCCATGGGCATCTCGTCTGTGGTGGCGATCACCTCGAGGCAGTCGGGCACTTTGGTGGCCACCAGACTGTGATAACGGGCGACAGGGAGCGGCGAGGGCAGGCCGGCCAAGATCCCCTGGCCGTTGTGCTCGGTTGGGCTGGCCTTGCCATGGACCACCTGTTTGGCGCGTTCCACCTTGCCGCCGAAATGCTCGATCATCGCCTGGTGACCGAGGCAGATCCCCAGCATAGGCACCTTGCCAGCCAAGAGATCGATGAGGGCCATCAGGCAGCCCGCCTCATGGGGGGCCCCCGGGCCGGGCGATAACACCAGCGCCGCCTTGCCTTGCTCTTGTAGCAGCTTGTCGGCAATAAACTGGGCGTCTAAGTCGTTGCGGTAGATCACCACCTCGAAACCCAGGCTGCGGAACTGATCCACCAGGTTGTAGGTAAAAGAGTCGAAATTATCCAATAGGTAGAGCTTCATTGTCCGCCTCCCATCTTGATGGCTGATATGACCGCCTGGGCCTTCTGGCGGGTCTCGTCGGCTTCGGCCTGGGGGTCTGAGTCGTAGACCACGCCGGCGCCGGCCTGAATATGGGCCTGGCCATCTTTTACGAAGGCGGAGCGGATCACTATGCAGGTGTCCATGTCGCCCAGGCCATTGAGATAGCCCACGGCGCCGCCATAGCTGCCGCGGCGGGCCTTTTCGGCGCCGCGGATAAGCTGCGCCGCGCTAACCTTAGGGGCGCCGGTGAGTGTGCCCATGTTCATGCAGGCCTGATAGGCGTGTAGGGCATCGAGATCGGCTCTCAGCTGGCCTGTCACCCGGCTGACCAGGTGCATCACGTGGGAGTAGCGGTCGACCTTGAGTAGCTCGGCTACTTTACGTGTGCCGCTTTGGCTGATGCGGGCCACATCGTTACGGGCCAGATCCACCAACATCAGGTGTTCGGACAACTCTTTCTTGTCCAGGCGCAGCTCCAGCTCGATACGGCTGTCGAGATCGAAGTCGATATCGCCATTCGCCGTCTTACCGCGCTTGCGGGTACCTGCGATGGGATAGATCTCGACCTGATTGGTGCTGGCCTCATACTTGAGGGCACTCTCTGGCGAGGCGCCAAACAGGGTAAAGTCATCGCCGCGAAAGTAGAACATGTAGGGGCTGGGGTTGGTTTCTCTGAGGGCGCGGTAGGCGCCCAGTGGGCTCGGGCAGGGAAGGCTAAAGCTGCGCGAAGGCACCACCTGGAAGATGTCGCCGGCGACGATGTGAGACTTAAGATCTGTCACTATGGTCTTGAACGCTTCATCGGAAACATTGACCTCGGCTTCGCAATCGACAGGAGATAGTGGCGCTACCTCAGGAAGCGAGCCGCAGGCTTGACTGAGCTGGGCGCGCCGCTCGGCCAGTGTCGCCGCGACTAATGATGTCTTAACATCGGCCTGCTGGGTAAAATCATGGCTGATGATGTCGGCGCTGCGGGTTTGGTGATCCACCAGAATAAGGGTTTCCGCCAGATAGAAGAGATAGTCGGGGCAGGTATTGGCGCTTTGGTTCACCTTGGGCAGCGGCTCTACCGTGTCGATAAGATCGAACGCCAGCACGCCGCCGAGAAACAGGCTCTCGAACTGGGCATCATCGCCCATGTCGATATGCTTTATCAGGCTGCGCAGGCCATCTAGCGGTGAGGTCGACTTTAATCTGGCATCTTCATCCAGTAGGCCTGCATCCTTTTGCAGGGTAAGGGTTAAGGTCTTGCCTTCAAGTTGACGCTCGTCGCTGCCGAAGAAGCGGGCGATGGGGGCGAGTAGCGCCTGACCATTGTCGCTTAGCGCGCTGAAGCTGAGCTGATAACCTTCACAACGTATGGCCAGGGCGGCGTGGGTCATGATGATGCTCTTGAGGTGATCCTTACTGTCTATCTCAGCCGATTCCAGCAACATGGTATGTGCCGCATCTTGCGTCAGGTGCTGATACAGCTGGAGAGGATCGTCATGATAGGTGATCCGCTCCTTTATGGTGTTGACGCTGGCCAGAAACTCTTGCCCCATATTTGCGCTCCTACTTGCCGGTAGTGGACTAACTCGATTGTTTGTTTGGGTTAGTCGTGTATAAATCTATTAATAAAATTAGGCGATTAAATGCAAAAAGCCCGCATCAAGTGCGGGCTTTTTGTTTAAATCTTGTCTCTTTTACATGAGCACAGAAATTCACACCACCCGCTAAGTTGGGAAGTGCCACCACCAGTTGATGTTGTTGAATTGCTGTATCGTCATTTCAGTACTTAACTCATGTGAAAGTAAAATCTTGTTGATGGCTATATAGAAACATCCCCTCCGTGACCTTGTCAATTGAATATTTTTCTATTTGGCGTATTTATCATCTTGAGATCACAATCTGCATCGAATGCCGATAAGATTTAACGATTCCCATGCAATTTCGTCCAATTTCATCCAATTAGATGTTTCTAATAACAAAGTCGAGTAGAATAAAGGGATGACAGATGAAACGCGTTTAATCGATCTTCACAGCCACACCACGGCATCCGACGGCCAGTTAACCCCGTCTGAATTAGTGGCCAGAGCCCTAGATAATGGGGTGCAGATGTTGGCCATTACCGATCACGATACCTTAGCCGGTCTCAAGGAAGCCCATAGCTTCAACGAGCGTCAAGCCGAGCCTTTGACCCTGATTAACGGCTGCGAAATCTCCACTCGTTGGAATAACTTCGATATTCATATCGTTGCACTCAATATCGACCCCGAACATCAGGGGCTGGATGCCTTCTTGACCGAGCAGCGCGCCTTGCGTGAGGCACGTGCGATGGAGATAGGTGTGCGTCTTGAGAAGGCCGGGATCGGCGGTGCCTATGAGGGCGCCAAGGCGTTAGCCGAAGGCGCCGCCCTGAGTCGTGGCCATTATGCACGCTGGTTAGCCGATAACGGCTATGCCCCCAATGCGGCCGCGGTATTCAAGAAGTATCTGGCGCGGGGCAAGACAGGTTATGTGCCCAACAATTGGTCCGATATGGAAACCGCTATCGCGATCATTCATGAGGCGGGCGGCGTTGCCGTATTGGCGCACCCCAGCGGTTACAAGCTGTCGGCCAAGTGGCTAAAGCGCCTGGTGCGTGAGTTTAAGGCCGCCGGCGGCGATGCCATGGAAGTGGTGTTGGGTCAGCAGACCCTAGACGATCGTAACAATTTAATTGCCTTGAGTCGGCTTAACGAACTATACGCCTCCCTGGGAAGCGATTTCCATTTCCCCGGCAGCTGGCTCGAGTTAGGTAAAAATATGTTCCAACCCCAAGGAGTCGATTGGGTGTGGCAAATGGATAATTGGATGGTAAACCCATGAGTCAATTTTTTTATGTACATGAGGAAAATCCTCAGGTTCGCCTGATCAATCAGGCGGTGAATGTGATCAAGCAGGGTGGCGTGGTGGTCTACCCCACAGACTCTGGCTATGCCTTAGGTTGCCTGCTGGGCGAGAAAGACGCTATGACCCGCATAGTGCGTATTCGTCAGATAGAGAACGATCACAACTTCTCCTTGATGGTGCGTGACCAGTCCGAGCTGGCGACCTATGCCAGGGTGGACAATCAGGCTTACCGCGTGCTGAAGCACAACACACCTGGGCCATACACCTTCATCTTCAAGGCGACCAAAGAGGTGCCTAAGCGCCTGCAAAACCCCAAGAAGAAGACTATCGGTATTCGCGTGCCGGACAATGTGATTGCCCTGGCGCTTCTGGAAGCGCTCGATGCGCCGCTGATGTCCACCAGTCTTATCCTGCCAGGTGAAGAGTTTGCCGAGTCAGATCCCGAGCACATTCGCGACATCCTTGAGCATCAGGTGGATGTGATTATTCATGGCGGTTATCTGGGTGAGAAACCTACCACGGTTATCGATCTGTCTGAGGGCGATATCGAGATTCTACGTGAAGGCGCCGGGGATATTAGCCAGTTTGGCTAAAGCCCTGTCTATTGGCCAAATTTGCAGGTATAATCGCGCGTTTGGTGTCGATTAGCCTCGCCTTGGCTGGATGATTATCCGCCGTCGATCGGTGCAGGTCCTCACCATTTAAGTTACGGATTTAGTTTAGTTATACCTTTAGCTTCCGGCAGGTGGTACCTGCCGGGTGACTTGGAGAGCGGATGCAGGGGACTCAGCAAAGTTTACCTTTGGCCCTGGTCAGGGGCGAACCCGTCAGAGAACTGCCGGCGGATCTCTTTATTCCGCCCGAGGCGCTGGAGGTGTTTCTCGAGTCTTTCGAAGGGCCGCTGGATCTGCTGCTCTATCTTATCCGCAAGCAGAAGCTGGATATTGTCGAGATGGCCATTGCGCCGGTAACGGATCAATATCTTGAATACATTGAACTCTTGCAAGGCGCTCGGGTAGAACTGGCCGCCGATTATCTGGTGATGGCCGCGACCCTGGCCGAGATAAAGTCGCGTCTCTTGTTACCGAGGCCCGAGCTTGAAGAGGAAGATGAGGCGGACCCACGAGCCCAGCTGATCAGACAGCTTAAGGCCTACGAGGTGATTAAAGATGCGCAGCAAAGGCTAGATGCCTTGCCGCGACTTGAGCGGGATGTGTTTCAGGCCAAGGTGCTGCCGGCGCCGGATATCAAGCCTGTGTTGGTGCCGCCATCTGTGTCGTTGGTGGAGTTAGCCGGTGCCTTCGCGGCCGTGTTAAAACGGGTCGAGGCCACTGAGCATCACCATGTGAGACGCGAGCAGCTGTCGACTCGGGAACGCATGACGCAAATATTGGCTATGCTAGAAGGCAAGTCCTATGTGCCTTTTGAGCAGCTATTTGATGTTTCTGAGGGGCGAGCTGGCGTGGTGGTGAGCTTTCTTGCGCTGATGGAGCTGGTGAAAGAGCTTTTGGTCGATCTGATCCAGGCGCAGCCGCTGTCGACCATACATGTTAGGGCCTATTGATTGTCGAGTAAGAAACTGCAAATAAATCCGGATCAGCTCAAACAGCTGATTGAAGCCAGTCTGTTTGTGATGGCAAAGACGGTCTCTATCAAGCACTTAAATGAGAGTGTGCTGGCCAACTTTAGCGTCTCCCGCGCCAAAGTGAAGGCCGTCATTGAGGAGTTGCAGCAGGATTATCAGGGGCGGGGCATAGAGTTAGTCAAGGTGGCGGGCGGTTATCGTTTTCAGTCGATCGAAACCTTGAGCCCTTATTTGCAGCCTCTGTGGCAGGAGAAGGCGCCGCGCTATTCGCGAGCGACGCTGGAGACGCTGGCGGTGATCGCCTATCGTCAGCCGGTTACCCGCGCCGACATAGAGTTTGTTCGTGGTGTGGCGGTGGGAAATCACATCATAAAGAGTCTATCCGATAGACATTGGATTAAGATAATCGGTCATAAAGAGGTGCCGGGCAGGCCCGCACTCTATGCGACCACAAATGAATTTTTAGCCTATTTTGGCTTGGACAGGATAGCGGACCTTCCTCCCTTATCCGATGCCGAGTCATTAGCGGCGCTGTTTGGACAAACACAGGTGGTCGAGTCGGCCCCTGACAATACAGCGCCTAAAACCGATGAAGAGTCTACTAATGAGTGAAAAATTGCAGAAAGTCTTGGCCCGTGCAGGCCATGGCTCCCGTCGTGAGATGGAGGCATGGATTGCTGCAGGTCGAGTTAGTATAGACGGTGAAATTGCCAAACTTGGCGATCGTATCGAGGCCGATGCCAAGGTGCGTATCGATGGCCGTACGGTATCGATCAAGTCTGAGGATGACTTGGTTTGCCGTGTGATCGCCTATCACAAGCCTGAAGGGGAGATCTGCAGCCGCAAAGATCCCGAAGGGCGCCCGACGGTATTCGACCGCTTGCCTAAGACCCGCGACTCACGCTGGGTTGCGGTGGGACGTCTGGATATCAACACCTCAGGCCTGTTGCTGTTTACCTCTGACGGTGAGCTGGCTAACCGCCTGATGCACCCGTCTCATGAGGTGGAGCGTGAATACGCTGTTCGTACCTTTGGTGAGGTGACCGACGCCTGTATTCAGCGTCTGCGCACCGGCGTGACCCTGGAAGATGGCCCGGCGCATTTCGATAAGATAAAGCCAGCCGGTGGCGAGGGCATGAACAAGTGGTGGCATGTGTCGCTGGCCGAAGGTCGTAATCGTGAGGTTCGTCGTCTGTGGGAATCTCAGGAAGTCCAGGTGAGCCGTCTGATTCGTATTCGCTACGGTATGATAGATCTGCCCAAGTCGCTGCCTCGTGGTGGCTGGGTCGAGTTGCCGATAGAGCAGGTTAACTATCTGCGTAAGCTGGCCGGCCTAGATGAAGAAACCCGCACCCTGCTGGGCACAGATAAACACAGTGTGGCCCGCGCCAAGGTGAAGAGCGCTAAGATCCGCCGCGCCGTGCGTAAGCATAAGACTACAGCCGGTAAGACGCCGCGCCAAAGAAGCTAGGTTAAGCCGATTAGCCTATGTATCAAGAAAGCCTTACTCCTTTGAGAGTGAGGCTTTTTTTATGTCTGTATCATTTTTCTACTGCGTTATCGCTCATTGATGTAGTGCACTACATTACAATCGCCCTGCCTTGTATAAAAGCGATACAGAATGCAGCAAAAATGAACGCGAAAGATCAACAGGGCCTAGTCATGTTGGTAGTGGTGCTTGCGCAGATCCTGACCTTAGCCATTGGCTATAGACTGTTTTTAAACTGTGTCTTGGCTTGAGTCACGCACCTTATTCGGCCATCATTTTAGTCGGCCATCATTAATGCAATCAATGTGCGGAGAAAAACATGAAACTGATCTCAGTAGCCAAGATTTGGGACGCTTCGCCCCACAACGCCTTTACGGATCTGGTGCGCTTTAAAAACAAGCTGTATTGCGTATTTCGTCAGGCCAGTGCCCATGTGTCGCCCGACGGTGCGCTGCGGATCCTCAGATCCGATAACGAGGGGCAAGACTGGCAGAGTGTCGCCCTTGTCGATGTCGACTTTGCCGATCTCAGAGACGGTAAGCTGGTGGCCGACAATGACAGACTACTGCTGTTTGGAGGCGGCGCTATGCATGAGGGGAAGGGCGAAGGCATGCGCTCCTATTGCTGGCAATCCCACGATGGTGAGCATTGGTTCGCCCCCAAGGCGCTGGTGAAAGAGAAAGAGTGGTTATGGCGCATCACGCCGCACAAGGGACACTTGTATGGCATCGCCTATTTGTGTCATGAACATGACGGCTATGCGGCGCTATATAAAAGTGATGCAGACAGGGATTTTCAGCCCCTGGTGGAAAAGTTGAGTCAGGCGGGCTATGTGAATGAGTCTGGTCTAGTGTTCGATGAGTATGATAAGGCGATCTGCCTGCTGCGCCGGGACCCGCTTTGGCAGACCGATGAGCGTGCATTACTGGGTGAGTCAGAGCCACCCTATACCCAGTGGCGTTGGCAAGCGACAAATTGTCGCGTGGGGGGACCTGTTACTTTTCTCTATCAGAGTAAGCTCTATGGCGTGGTACGCCTGTATGACGACAGAGTGCGCACCTCTCTTGTGGCGATCGATCGGCAAACGGCTCAGATAGAGGAGCTACTGACTCTGCCCTCGGGTGGCGATACCAGCTACGCAGGTGTCGTGCTGAAAGATGATACATTAATGCTGAGCTATTACTCCTCCCACGAAGGTACTTGCGCTATTTATTTCGCAAAAATTGCCCTTTAACATATTTAAGACTAAGTGAGTCCTCATTTAGTCTTAATCTCTTCTTTATTACCTTTTATTGTCTGGTTAAATGTTCTTAATACACTCTTTGTGAATTTAATGGGGGGGTAGTTTGCTTTTAAATAAAAGCAAAGGTGCCTGATAAATGGTTTTTTAACTTTCCTTTGTTAAATCTAATTGCTTACTCTTACTTACTGTCTCGATACAATATTTTACATTGTTGCCTTCTTGTTTGTTTTTGATTTTTTGTTGATCTTTATTTAATAATTTAAACATAAAAAATACAGATGTATTAAGTTGTGACATTTATCTGGCTATGTTCTTACGTTATTTTTAATTAGAGTGTAGGCTGGTGAAAATCGCTGTTTATCAATTATTTGTGTGGTTTGGTGTAACGCTGTGATGTTGTTTTTTATTATCCTTTTGTATCAATTATTATCATCCTGGTTATTTTGTTGTTAACAGCGTTGACTTGTTTGTTGTTTTTTCACAATATCTTCACCGAAGGACATTCTTCTTAATTTAAAAATAAAAAATATATTAATGATCGAAACTGGATTTTTCTGATTTCGTATTATGAGGGAAACATATGAACTCTTTGACCTTAACTGCAAAGGCGGTTCGCGTAGGCTTATTTGCCGCGGCGACATCTAGCCTAGCTTTATCTGGTATCGCAATTGCTGAAGAGCAAAGCGATAAAGTAGAACGTATCGAAGTCACTGGCTCGCGTATTAAAAGAACTGATATGGAAGGTTCTTCTCCGGTAACGACGATAAGTGTGGCCGATATTGAGAAGACAGGTGAGATGTCAATTGCTGACGTATTGCGCCGTAGTAATTTAAACACTTTCGGTTCGTTCTCTGAATCATCAGGTAGTACCTGGCAAAGTCAGGCCAACATCTCTCTTCGTGGTGCTGGAGCAGATCGCACCTTGGTGCTGCTAAACGGTAAACGTATGCCGGGTTCACCGACTATGGGGGGTACTGCTGTAAACCTTAATACAATCCCTACAGCAGCGATTGAACGTATTGAAGTGCTTACCGATGGAGCCTCCGCTGTTTATGGTTCGGACGCGGTTGCTGGCGTAGTCAATATTATTTTGAAAAAAGGCTTTGAAGGTCTCGAGGTTTCGGCAACGGGTACTAGTCCAGATCAACCTGGTGGTGAGGAATGGAAAGCACACGTTGTTGGTGGAACCACGAGCGACAAAGGAAGTTTAACGTTCTCATTTGAGCACCAAAATCGAGAGATTATCTATCAACGTGATCGTTGGTTTTCAAGCTCTACTAACGTGTTAGCCGATAAGTATGCCGATACTACAGGGGTATCAGCCTACGCTCGTAACTTCCTGGATATGACTACATTCCAGTTCAAGCCGATGGCTGCTTGTGACAACGAAAAAATGGTCGGTGGCGGTCATGTCTATGATTATGGTGATGGTGACTTTATCTGCGGTTATGACTATACCTCTGAAGCAGCAGATCACGCCGCTCGTCAGTATACCGCGGGTTATGTTACTGCAGATTACGAGATCTCTGATGAGATCCGTTTCGAAGGTCAAGGCTTATTTAGCCGCAACGAAACCTTTGGTCGTTACGCGCCTGCTGCAGGTTGGTTTAACGTTGACGCAGGTCAGCTAGACGTTCAGAACTATGATGCCGATGGCAACTATATTAATACCACTAAAAATGAAAATGCCGGTCGAGTTTACTATCGTTTCACTGATGTGGGAACACGTGATTCCACGACGATTGACTACAGCACGGATATTCAGCTTGGTTTAGTTGGCGAACACAATAGCTTTGGTTGGGATTTTACCTATCACTATAACCTAGCGGAAAACAGCAACTATGGTACGGGTTATGTTCACCGTCCAACAGTGGAAGCGTTGGTGAAGAGCGGTGAGTTTAATTTTGGCCCTGAAGGCAATAGTGCCGATGTTGTAGCGGCTATTTCACACGATACTTTAGCTCAAGATATCATGGAGTTTCAAAGTGTTAATGCAGGCATAAACTTTGAAGCGTTAGAGCTACCCGGTGGATTAGTGGGTTGGTACTTCGGTTCTGAATTTATGCAGTATAAGTACAAGTCTAAGGTAGATGCAGAATCAGCAGCTGGGGAGGTTATTGGTTCTTCAGGTAACGGTTCGGGTGGTGATCGTGATGTATTCGCGTTGTTTGGTGAATCTATTTTGCCAATTACCGATGATTTAGAGCTGAACCTTGCTTTCCGTTACGATAATTACTCAGACTTCGGTACCGCGACCACACCGAAAGTCGCACTACGTTATCAAGCATTAGATAACCTGGTTATACGTGGTTCTTGGGGACAAGGTTTTAGGGCGCCTGCACTCTCAGATTTGTATGCAGCGGACTCTTTCAGTGCTGATTATGCGACAGACTATCATTATTGTGAGTTGCAGGGCACTGCACCTTCCGATTGTCGTTCGACTCAATATGACGTGACTCGCACAGCAAATGAAGATCTTGGCCCTGAGACGTCAGATTTTTACAACGTGGGTGTTATCTGGAACATCACAGACAGCTTAAGCACTAAAGTTGAGTACTACAGCTTATCAATTGATGATGTGATCACCTTCGTATCTCTAGATTCGCTGTTAAGAGAAGAAGCAAAAGTCGGTTACGGCAATCTATCTCGAGGTGAAATTATTCGTGCCGGTGACAGTCCAGACGGTAAGATTCTCGAAGCGACCACACCACTGGTTAACGGTAATGGCTTCGATACGTCGGGTATTGACTTCAACTTGTCCTTAGCTCCAATTGAAACGTCAATTGGTGACTTTGGCTCAAGTTTTGATTTGACCTATGTTCTTACATATGAAGATGAAGAGTACTTTGATGGTCCTGTAAACAATATGGTTGGACGTAATGGTTTGCCTGATTATCGCTTCACATGGGTAATTGATTGGACCTATGGCGACCATGGGGTGTCATTATTGACCCAACATATTGCTGGTCAGGCGGAAACCACAGATCCTACAACGTTTGAAGAGATTGGTAGTCTACCTTCTCAAACTACCTTTGACCTAAGCTATAACTATATGGCGCCGTGGAGTGGTAAGTTTGCGTTGGGTATTCGCAACTTAACTAACGAAGATCCAGTATTGGATTCCAACTTAGCATACGATTCAGCGCTGTATAACTTGTATGGTCGAACTTACACAGCCTCTTATACACAGAAGTTCTAAATTAACTCTATAACAACGATGCACCTTCGAATGAAGGTGCATAATTTTTGATATGTAATATAAGGAAATAATTATGTTAAAAAAAGTTGTTTTGCTTGGTTCTATTTTAATTCTTTCTAAAAGTGTTATATCTGCGGAGTTAGAACTTGTTAGTGAAGACTACCCAGTGTTTAATGTTGTACAGTGTTATTATATAGCTACGGGTTCCGGCGCGCCAAAAACATTAGATTTCAAAGGATTACTCGGACCATCAGTTCCAGAGTATTATGATGGGTATGAGCTGCTAGATAGAAGGTATGTAATAAATGGATGGGCATCAGCATATCATAATTGTGATTATGTAGATGACACTTATAAATTTATTAACGTGACTAATCATATACCTAAAGTAGATATTTCTGTTTATCAAGATACAACATGGCAAGGTGGTGAGACTAAGTTGATTTTCACTGCCAAAGTTGACGACTTTGAAAACAATTCTATAAGGTATCAGTGGACCTTGAATGGTGTTGTTCAGAAGAATACATCTGGCACTTTAGTTACGACGGCTCCTGGAGGCTACAAGTATAACGTATCTTTGAAAGTGTGGGATGGTGGTGTAAAAGTCTATAATAATGATGAAGGATATTACTATAATTTGGGTTATCCAGTTCTTGAGCAACAAGTAACTAAAAATACATCCGTGACGGTGAAAGAATGGGGCGGGTGTGGTAGAGACTGCATAATAAATTAGGAAAAAGACATGTTCAATAGTTAAATTACTTTGTCTATTTTTATTACGCTAAAGCATATTAATCTATGTGTTTTAGCGTATTTTTGTATTGATGCAATTTAAAATGAATTAAGCTTGGAAGTGAAGTAGTGCTACAAAACTGCTATTTATCAGTTTTGTAGTACTACGCTAATGCCTAGTGGGTGAGCCTGAGCTCGTGCCTATGCTCGTGGGAGTAATCGGCGGCGCACTGGGTGCAGCGCTGCTCAAGCGGGTTGGCGTTGAGCCGCTCGGCTTCGATATCGGCCTCGCAGTCTGAACATAGGCCGTAGAGTCCAAGGTCGAGCTGGCATAGCGCTGCATCGAGTTGGGTTAGCTTGATAAATAGCGGTTCGTCGGCCAATTTGGCTGAGGTCATCTCGTCTATTAGTGAGGTCAGCGAAAGCTGCTGGGTATCGAGCGTTATTTGATGTAATGCCAGCAGGGTACCTAACTCTTTCCTGAGATTCGCTTCAAGCACCGACAGTTCATGTCTGATATGGGATCTGCTCACAAATCATTGCCTAGTTGATATTCTTAGATAATCAGTCTAAACCGCTTGGGCGTCTTAGCTATGACTAAGATCAAAAGTCGGTGACTTTTATGGTGAATCTCATTTAGGGATGTAAAGATCAGACCAGTTAAGGCGAGACTGGGCTAGTTTTTTGTCGCGCCTTACGTTAGGGAGGGTTAGCAGACGCGACAGAAGGGCATAGGGTGAGTGTTAGCTGCTACGCAGCAGGGATAAGATACTCTGGGTATCTTTAAGTACACGTACCTGACGGAACAGGGCTTCGCCCTCTTCATAGTGACGGGCGATAAACCTGAGCCACTGTTTGATACGCGCCGGATAGTATTTCTCTTTCTCGCTGACGATCTCAAATTCCGAATACTGCAGCAGTAGCGCCAAAACCACAGCCCAAGGCATGGGGGCCTGCTGACCTTTAACCACGTGCGCCAGGTTAGGAATGGTCAGGGCGCCACGTCCTAGCATGACATCATCACAGCCGCTGGCCTCTCGGCATTTGAGGTAATCTTCTCTGCCCCAGATCTCACCGTTAGCGATGATGGGCAGGGAGGTCACCGATTTGATCTGCGCTATATATTCCCAGTGGGCCGGTGGCCGATAGGCCTCCTCTTTAGTGCGGGCGTGTACCGTGAGTTCGGTGGCGCCGGCAGCTTCGATGGCCTGGGCGATCTCGGTGCAGCGGCTCTTGTCATCCCACCCCAGACGGATCTTGGCCGACACGGGTTTGTCCTTTGGCACCGCCTGCCTGACGGCCTGGGTCACCCGGTAGATGGTCTCCGGCTCCTTTAATAGTGCCGCGCCGCCTTTACTGCGATTAACCATAGGTGCCGGGCAGCCATAGTTAAGATCCACGCCGCGAGAACCTAGCTCGACGGCGCGAATGGCATTTTCGGCCATCCAGTTGGGTTCCTGTCCCAGCAGTTGCAGGCGTACCGGGGTGCCGGAGGCGGTTTTACATTGATATTTCAGTTCGGCGCAGAGTCGGTAGAAGACTTTTTCAGGCAGTAGCTGATCGACGACGCGAATAAATTCGCTGATCACCATGTCATAGCCGCCAACGCTGGTTAGCAGGGCTCGCATCGGGGCGTCGGCGACGCCTTCCATCGGGGCTAATATGACACGCATGATTATCGTTTTCTCATTAATTCAAGGCGCGGGGCCTAAATGGTGAACCTGTTGGCCATGACTTGCGTACTGCTATATGCCCGGCCAAATAAAAGGGCGCTTATTCTACGTCAAGCGTCTGGCAGATACAAAGCCTGTGTGAGGGTAAGAGGGGGCTTTATTCTGGGGCTTGGCCAATCTTGTGGGTTGGATGTGAGCATCTTTGGTCGTAGATGATCGCCTTATCGACTTTTAGTCGATATTGGCGTGAGAATTTAGTCGATATTGGCGTGAGATCAATCGATTATTGCCAACAGGGTGCTTGCGCTAACACATAATTTGGGTCATAAATGTGATGCCTGATAAGTTTTTTGAAATAAAAAGCTTGGGCGCCGGGTCATATTATCCGAGCCAGCAACGCACTGATGTTGGCAAACCATTGCATATAAGAGATCAACAAAGGAAGAGATTATGAAATTAGTTAAGAATACTGCTGTTGCTGTAGCGTTAGGCACTGTGTTTGTTGGTAGCGCGTTTGCGGCGCAGGCTCAAGCTAATCCATTTGGTTACAGTGAAATGCAAGCTGGTTACCAGATCGCCGATGGTGAAGGTAAGTGTGGCGAAGGCAAGTGTGGCGAGAACATGAAGAAGGGTGCCAAAGAGGGTAAATGTGGCGCGCAGCAGAAAGCCATGAAAGAAGGCAAGTGTGGCGAAGAGATGAAGAAAGGCGCCAAAGAAGGTAAGTGTGGTGAAGGTAAGTGCGGCGCTCAGATGAAGGCTCAGAAAGAGGGTAAGTGCGGCGAGAACATGAAGGCCAAAGAGGGCAAGTGTGGCGAAGGAATGAAGAAAGGTAAAGAAGGCAAGTGTGGCGGCCATAAGTAATAGGCCTTAAGGCATTTGCCCATGTCGATTAGGCCAGTATTTACTGGCCTAATTCTTTTTAGCCAGGGGCAAACGAGTCCATTTATTCACTAGAGGTAAGGTGATGATGACACAAGCAAAGGTGGGCCTGGGCCTGCGCCGCGAGATGCTCAATGAATTTTGCCAGTCGGTTCCAAGTGCCATTGATTTTTTCGAGGTGGCGCCTGAGAACTGGATGACACTTGGCGGTAAGTTTGGCCGTCAATTTAGGCAGTTAACCGAGAAGCACAAGTTTTTCTGCCACGGGCTGTCGCTCTCTATCGGTAGTCCTGAGCCCCTAGATACGCGTTTCGTCAAGCAGGTTAAAACCTTTCTCGACTATCATGGTATCGATATCTATTCGGAGCACCTAAGTTACTGCTCGGGCAAGGGCCATCTGTATGACTTGATGCCTATCCCCTTTACCCATGAGGCGGTGCGTCATGTTGCCAAGCGTATTGAACAGGTTCAGGACATTCTTGAGCGCCCCTTCATCTTGGAAAATGTCTCTTTCTACGCCGCGCCCGGTAGCGAGATGAGTGAGTGTGAGTTTGTCAATGCCGTGCTGGAAGAGGCGGATTGTCGACTGCTGCTGGATGTGAATAACATCTATGTTAATTCGATTAATCATCAATATGACGCCGAGGCCTTCCTGAAGGCCATGCCCAGTGAACGCATCGCCTACCTGCATATTGCCGGTCATTACGATGAGGCGGAGGATCTTAAGGTTGATACCCATGGCAGCGATGTTATCGATCCCGTCTGGCGCTTGTTAGCGCTTTGCTATCAGACCCACGGCGTGTTTCCAACCTTGCTCGAGCGCGACTTTAATATTCCCGCCACCGCAGAGTTGCTAAAAGAGATCAATAGGATACACGACTATCAGGCCCAGGCATTGCAGCCCAGTCACCGGAGTGCCTAAATGAGTTTTACCCAAGTTCAACAGTCGTTCATCGATTACATCAAAGATCCCTCATCGCCCCTGCCGCAGGGGACAGATGCCAGACGCATGGGGATCTATCGCGAGCTGTTTTTTAACAATGTGAAGGGCTTTGTCGCCAGCGGTTTTCCCGTGCTCTGCTCCCTGTATGAGGAAGAGATCTGGCAGGCACTCGTTCAGCGTTTTTTTGCCACACACGACTGCCAGACGCCAATTTTCATCGAAATTGCCCAGGAGTTTTTGCTGTTCTTGCAAAACGAATATCAGATGAGCGAGCAAGACCCGGCCTTCATGCTCGAGCTGGCTCACTACGAATGGTTGGAGCTGGTGGTTGCCACGGCACCCGATGATAGACAATCCCAACGCCTGGATGCACAAAGCATAGAAGCGCGCCCGCTGGCGTTAAGCCTGGCCGCCCGTGTGGCGCAATATCATTTTGAGGTGCAGCGCATCAGCCCAGACTATCGTCCCGAGGTGCCCAGTGAGCAGCCGAACTTTTTCTGCCTCTATCGGGATAAGAGTGATGAAGTGTGTTTCTTGCAGCTTAATCCGCTTGCCGCTCAGGTACTTGCCTACATAGGTCAACAAGATGGTGTCGGCTTTACGGCCTTGTGTGACTGGTTAACCCAGCTCTACCAGCAGATGCCCAGGCAGCAGATTGTGGAAGGCTGTAGGCAGCTGCTAGCGGATATGGCCGAGCGGGGGATAGTGGTCGCCGCGAGATAAAATTTGTCCAAATTAGTCCTTTCTATCGTGCTGGCTTGTCTCTATAATGGCGGCGAAAATTGATCTAGATCAATAAAAGTTGTCAATCATGAGTGAGGAAAGTATGAGTCAGCCGTTTAAAGACCCGTTTAATTTTGTTTATTTTCTTGGTTTCTTGCTGGTAATGATGTTGCCTACGCTGCCAGCTACCCTGTCATGGTTGAAACACCTAAACCTGATCTCTTAAGCATCTAGCCTAACGAGCGAACTCAGGTATACTAACCACTCATTTATGAGTGGTTTTTTTATGCGAGGAATTCATGGTCATCAAGCGGGGCTTCTATTTACTCATAGGCCTTAGCAGTCTGTTTTTGGGCCTGCTAGGCATCGCCGTTCCGCTTTTGCCGACTGTGCCTTTTATCTTGCTAGCGGCCTTCTGTTTTGCCCGCTCGAGTGAACGTCTCCATGGCTGGTTGATGACCCACCCCTGGTTTGCCGATGCGCTGCAGAACTGGCACAACGAGCGCGCCATTCGCCGTGGTTTGAAGCGCAAGGCCTATATCGCCACCTGTCTCAGTTTCAGCGTGAGCATTGTTTTGGTACCGCTGCTGTGGGTGAAGTTGATGCTGCTGGGTATGCTGACAGGCTTGCTGCTTTACCTTAGGCAAATTCCCGAATTAGATGACTGATTGTGAATATGGGCGGTGAGTTTGGTTAAGCTTTGTGACATTCGCTGTTGCAACCCATACCAAAGGAGCTTAAGCTTTAGCCGAAAATTCTAGTCAAAACTGGCCCTATGGCCAGTTTGTCCTTTTTAAGGGCTCAAACGAAAAAGATGGTAGTAATGAATACAGACAAGTTAGCCTTGATCAAGCAGAGCATTAAGACAATTCCAGATTATCCGAAACCAGGGATCATGTTTCGCGATGTAACCAGTTTAATGGAAGACCCAGCGGCCTATCAGGCGACGATTGCCCTGTTTGTTGAGCGCTATAAAGATCTTGGTGTGACCAAAGTGGTGGGCACCGAGGCACGTGGTTTCCTTTTCGGTGCGCCTCTGGCGTTAGAGCTTGGCGTCGGTTTCGTGCCTGTGCGTAAGCCGGGTAAACTGCCGCGTGAAACTATCTCTGAGAGTTATGAGCTGGAATATGGCCATGACATGCTGGAGATCCATACCGATGCCATTAAGGCCGGCGATAAGGTATTAGTTGTCGATGATCTGCTTGCCACAGGCGGCACAATCGAGGCCACCGTTAAGCTTATCCGTCAGCTGGGCGGAGAGGTTGAGCATGCGGCGTTTGTGATCTCTCTGCCAGAGCTTGGCGGCGAGCATCGTCTTGCCGAGATGGGCCTCTCATTGATGACACTATGTGAGTTCGAAGGCGAGTAATAAGGCGAATAATATCGCCTGACTCGGTGAGCATAGGTCGTGATGAGTGATGCTCACTCTATAAATGCCGTGGCAATGCCGCGGCATTTTGCTATCTGGGCTTAGCTGTCGCGATTGAAGCTGACATGCGATCTTAACCGCTCGGCTTAAAACGTGATGAATAGAGGCACAGAGAAAGGCCAAATATCGGCGACTGGAGCCGGCTAAAAATTGTGCCGTATTTTCCTAAACTGCGGGTTTAGTGGGCTGGGTAATCGACCTAATTTAGTCGCCTAAAGGCCTGGATAGGTTAAACATACCGCAAGCTGTCGGGGCAAAGATAAATTAAGGCTCGCTAAGCGCTTAGCTTGCTAGCGAGATAGCCGCCGGCATGTTATTGTTTGCTGATTCATGAAGTGTGCTTCGTAATTGTTATACCAATCACAGTAAGTAAGTGATCAGAAGTAGTGCGGGAAAAACGCTTGAGAACAAAGCAGGATTTTTAGATAAGTAGTTATTCTACAATTAAAAATACTAATACTGTTATTGAGCGTTTTAACAAGCTAGCATGATCAACTATTTATTACGATTGGTGTTAGATACCTACCTTGGGGAGTTCCATGTCATATCAGGTGTTAGCCAGAAAATGGCGCCCTGCAACATTTGAGCAAGTCGTCGGTCAGTCACATGTGCTACATGCCCTAACCAATGCCTTATCGCAAAATCGCCTACACCATGCTTACCTGTTTACCGGTACCCGAGGGGTAGGTAAGACGAGTCTGGCCCGCCTATTTGCCAAGGGACTGAACTGTGAGCAAGGCGTGACGGCTTCGCCCTGTGGCCAATGTGCCAGCTGTGTCGAGATCGCCCAGGGGCGTTTTGTGGATCTTATCGAGGTGGATGCGGCGTCGCGAACCAAGGTCGATGACACTCGTGAGCTGCTGGACAATGTTCAGTACCGCCCGACACGCGGCCGCTTCAAGGTGTATCTGATCGATGAAGTGCACATGCTTTCCCGTAGCAGCTTCAATGCCCTGCTAAAGACCCTGGAAGAGCCGCCGGAACATGTTAAATTCCTGCTGGCGACCACAGATCCCCAGCGTCTGCCGGTAACTGTACTCTCCCGCTGTCTGCAATTTAACCTTAAGAGCCTGACCCTCGATGAGATCTGCGTGCAGCTCGGCCATATCCTGGCTCGGGAACAGGTGGGTTATGACGATGGTGCGGTGAAACTGCTTGCCAAGGCGGCCAATGGCAGTATGCGTGACGCCTTGAGCTTAACGGATCAGGCTATCGCCTTCGGGGCAGGTCAGGTGAGGCTTGACCAGGTTCAGACCATGCTGGGCACCATAGATGAGCACCATGTGATCGTCTTGCTCAAGGCCTTGTGCGATGGTGATGTCGACAAGTTGCTGACCGTCACCGGTGAGGTGCTATCCTTTGGCGCCGATCCCCATGAGGTGCTGCGCAGCCTGCTCGAACTACTGCATCAGATCACTTTGACCCAATTTGCGCCGAGTGCCGCTCAGCTATCTCAATATGCCGAGCAGATAAAGGCCTTTGCCAAACAGCTAAGATCCGAACAGGTACAGCTCTACTATCAATTATTGCTAAATGGTCGCCAGGACCTGCCCCACGCGCCAGATCCTAAATCCGGTCTCGAGATGGCCCTGCTGCGCGCCGTGGCATTTGTGCCCGAGGCGCCCGTGCAGCGCTGGATGGGTGAGGTCGGTAGTGAGATCGTGTTACCCGAGCTGAGCAAGCTCGAAGAGGTCTCACCGACTCCTGTGAAGTCTGTTGCACCAGCACCAGAAGCTGAATCAAAGTTAGCACCCGTACTAGAGGCTGTGTCAGAGGCTACTTCAAAGCCTGCGCCTCAGGCCGAACCTGCGATAGATAATTCACAAGAGGCTGAAAAAGCATCTCAAGTTGAAGCTGAAGCAGAAGCAGTAGCAAGTGCAACAGAAGCCAATGCAGCAGAAAAGGCAAGTCAGAATGAGAAGGTAATAGCAGAGGCTTGCGCTTCTGATGATGACGCGGACGACGATGAGTCTGCATCAGATCTATTCGCCGAGCAGCAGCTAATCCTGAGCCAGGCCGAGAGCCAAGGCCATAATCAAGGTCAGAACCGAGCGCCTAGCTCCCAAGAAACTAGCCTAGAGTCTAGCCAGCCAGAGACAAGCCTGGAAAATAAAAGCCCAGAAGATAAAGGCTTAGAAGATAAAGGCTCGGTAAGTCAAAGCCCTGTCAGCGAGGCTCTAGTAGAACCTCAAGCGGCTGCGTCTCAAGTTGAGGTGCCGTTGAGTGCCGTGACAGCACCAAGCGATGAAGTGACTCAAGCTAGCGAGATAGAAACGCCGGCAGAGAGTGTCGAGCAAGCCGCTTCATCAGCCGAGCAGCTCGGCTCAGCGGCAGAGGAAAACGGCAGTTTTTACGATGACCTCTATTTCAGTGCTGATGAAGATGAGTCTGGCGATCCCAGCGATTATGAAGCCTACCTTGCCTATCAGCAGGGCCAGGATAGTCAGGCCTCTGGTGAAATTTCAGCCCAAGAGGCGTCGACGCCTACTGACAACACAACTCAGGTTGACAGTACCATTCAGGCTAATGGCACCGCTCAGGCTAGCAGTGCTCCGATAATTGAAAATGCACCCGTTGGCGGTGTGTCATCCGATGCGGCATCAGCTGATGAAGAATCGACGCCCAAGCTGTTAGAAGATGATCTGCTCGATGCGGTTTTGAACGCGCGTCAGAACCTTCTTAGTGATCTTAAGCAAGATGCGGCTAAGGAGGACGCGGCTAAGGAGAGCGCATCAAAAAAGCCCCTAGTCGGGGTTAAGACTCCTGGGACTAGCCAGGACCAAGCTGACAGTGATGAGCAAGCGGGCGAAAGCCAGCTTGGCGCTCAGCCCTACGTGCCGCCAAAACGCCCGAGTCAAGCAGCCCTGAGCGAAGAAACAGCCCTGAGCGATAAATCAGCCTTGAGCGGCGAAGCAACAGCCCTGAGCGATAAATCAGCCCTGAGCGATAAAGCAGTCTTGAGCGGCGAAGAAACAGCCTTGAGCGGCGAAGAAGATTTAAGCGCTCAAACTAACGAGACAGAGCCACCATCCCAGAGTGTCACACACACGCAAAATAGCCAGGCAACTGAAAACAGTGTGGCCTATCTTAACGACGAAGACAGGCCGCCTTGGGTATCGCCAGAGGCAAGCAATCAAGAGATGGTCGCCCCGGGCGATGAAGCACCTCATCAAGTTAAGTCAAATCATGCCCCTGTGCAGGATGTTGCAGGGCAAGCCAGCGTGCAGGAAAGCTCCCCTGTTGCTGAGCATGCTTCCCGTGTACAAGCTATTGAAAATCAAGGCTCAGTTGAAAGCACAGCGACTGATAATCCAAGTACTGTGCAAGGCGCAGAGCAAGTAGTAGAGCCCGTCAGTCAAGTGGCGCAAGCGGCTCAAATGGCGTTAGTGACAGATGAGATCACCGGCCATGATACGGATCTTAAATGGTATCGTTTGATGTCGGCCCTGGAGATAGGCGGCCGGGTAAGGCAGCTGGCGGTCAATGCCGTGTGTAAGGCCTTTAGTGAGCCGCTGCCTCTGGTGCTAAAACCCAATCAGAAACATCTGGCGGCGCCTGGTGCCATTAGTCAGCTGGAAGATGCGCTGTCAAAGGCGCTGGGCGGCAGTTGCCAGGTTGAATTTAGCGTCGGGGTCGAGCCTGAGCGCGAGACGCCGCTGGAGATCCGTCAACGTTTTCATCGTGAGTTACTTGAGCAGGCTCACCAGGGGTTATTGCAGGATGAAAACATTCGGTGGTTGACCCAGATGATGCAGGCCGAGATGGAGCCAGACAGTTTAACTTATCTGCCCGAACTACTGGGTAAGCGGGGTCAGACGATAGCGCTGATTGATAAGTCGAACTTTGTGACGGCCGACTAGTCATAACTAACGCATGTAACTAACGCATGTAAATAACGCATGT
This sequence comes from Shewanella sp. cp20, assembly GCF_000832025.1. Taxonomy (NCBI): domain Bacteria; kingdom Pseudomonadati; phylum Pseudomonadota; class Gammaproteobacteria; order Alteromonadales; family Shewanellaceae; genus Shewanella; species Shewanella sp. cp20. The sequence continues at coordinate 56,901 of NZ_JPII01000046.1, forward strand.
AACTAACGCATGTAAATAACGCATGTAACTAACGTATGTAAATAACGCATGTAACTAACGCATGTAAATAACGCATGTAACTAACGCATGTATAATTCGTGCAAGTCATGACTAGTGCAAGTCGTCAGTGTGACCCGCTGGAAAGGCTAGTGGTGTCATAAGTTTTTAGATTGGTGATCAGCTTTGATTGCTTATTGGTGCTAATTCAGTAAGATTAGCCAGTTTTTTTAATATTGAAGAGAACTCGATATGTTTGGAAAAGGCGGTATGGGCAACCTGATGAAACAGGCCCAGATGATGCAAGACAAGATGGCTAAGGTGCAAGAAGAGATCGCACGCATGGAAGTGACCGGTGAAGCCGGCGCTGGTCTTGTTAAAGTCACTATGACAGGCTCTCACAGTGTACGTAAGGTCGAGATCGACCCAAGCCTGCTAGAAGATGACAAAGAGATGCTTGAAGATCTGATAGCGGCAGCTTGCAACGATGCGGCGCGTCGTGTCGAAGAGAGTCAGAAAGAGAAGATGGCAGAAGTCACAGGCGGCATGCAGTTGCCACCTGGCATGAAGATGCCTTTCTAAAGATGAAATTTAGTCCCCTGGTCGACGAGTTGATCCAGTCGCTACGCTGCCTGCCCGGGGTTGGCCCCAAGTCGGCGCAGCGAATGGCGTTTCAACTGCTAGAGCGCGACCGTAAGGCGGGTCATAAGCTGGCCCAGGCGCTGTCGAGCGCCATGAGTGATGTGGGGCACTGCAGCAGCTGTCGTACCTTCACCGAAGAGAGCCTGTGTCCTATCTGCGCCAGTAGTCGTCGTGGTAACTCAGATTTGATCTGTGTGGTCGAGACGCCCGCCGATGTATTGGCGATCGAAGCCGGTGGCCACTTCTCGGGGCGTTATTTCGTGCTCTTAGGGCATCTGTCACCGCTCGATGGTGTGGGGCCGGACGAGCTGGGCTTGAGTCTGCTCGAGACCCACCTGGCCAGTGGCGAGGTAAGCGAACTTATCCTGGCCACCAACCCGACGGTGGAAGGGGATGCCACGGCGCACTTTATCGCCGATATGGCGAAACAGCATGAGATCAAGGTGAGCCGTATCGCTCACGGTGTGCCAGTGGGCGGCGAGCTCGAATATGTCGACAGCACCACGCTGGCGCTCTCCTTTAATGGACGCATCCCGTTATAAGGGCGCATTAAGCTCATCGATAAAATCCAGTTCATCATGAACTGGATTTTTTTTGAGCAAATAAACGCCTTTGCTTGTTTTTGGCTTGAAAAGTCAAAATCCAGCCCCATCTCTATTGCCATAAGCGTTTTTGTGAAATAGAGAAGGAAACATCCATGTCACATCAAGAAACCCATGGCTTTCAAACAGAAGTCAAACAACTCCTAAATTTGATGATCCACTCTTTATATTCTAATAAAGAGATTTTCTTGCGTGAATTGGTCTCTAACGCCGCCGATGCGGCCGATAAACTTCGCTACGAAGCTCTGACAAAAGATGAGCTTTATGAAGGCGATGGTGAGCTGCGCGTGCGTGTCAGTGCCGATAGCGAGAAGGGCACAGTGACCATCGAAGACAATGGTATCGGTATGACACGCGATGGCGTGATCGAGCATCTGGGTACCATTGCCAAATCTGGCACCGCGGAATTTTTTAAGAATCTATCGGGTGATGAGTCTAAAGACTCACAGCTGATCGGTCAGTTTGGTGTGGGCTTCTACTCGGCCTTCATCGTCGCCGACAAGGTCACGGTGCGCACTCGCGCCGCTGGTCACGCGGCCGATGAGGCGGTGCAGTGGGAATCGGCCGGTGAGGGCGAATTCACCGTCGAAAATATCGTCAAAGAGAGTCGCGGTACAGAGATCATCCTACACCTTCGTGAAGAAGAGAAAGAGTTTGCCAGTGATTATCGTCTGCGCTCTATCATCACCAAATACTCAGATCATATCTCGGTACCGGTAGAGATGTGGCAAGAAGGCACGCCAGCCCAGGAAGCGAGTGAGGAGGGCGGTGAAGCCATTCCAGCGACCGAAGGACACTGGCAGGCGATGAACAAGGCTACCGCGCTGTGGACCCGCAACAAGAGCGATGTCAGCGACGAAGAGTATCAAGAGTTCTATAAGCATATCTCCCATGATTTTACCGACCCGTTACTGTGGAGCCATAACCGTGTCGAGGGTAAGCAGGAGTACACCAGCCTGCTGTACATACCATCGAAGGCACCTTGGGATCTGTGGAACCGTGACCGTAAACATGGCCTCAAGCTCTTCGTTCAGCGTGTATTCGTGATGGATGATGCCGAGCAGTTTATGCCAAGCTACCTGCGTTTTGTGCAGGGTCTTATTGACTCTAATGATCTACCGCTAAACGTGTCGCGTGAGATCTTGCAAGATAACAAGATCACCACGGCGCTGCGCACAGCTGTGACCAAGCGCGTACTGGGCATGCTAGAGAAACTGGCTAAGAACGATCCCGAGAAGTATCAAACCTTCTGGGCCGAGTTTGGTCAGGTATTGAAAGAAGGACCGGCGGAAGATTTCGCCAACAAGGAGAAGATCGCCGGTCTGCTGCGCTTTGCCTCGACTCACACCAATGAAGCGGCTCATACCGTATCATTGAGCGACTATGTTGAGCGCATGAAGGAAGGCCAAAGCAAGATCTACTACATCGTTGCCGATAGCCATGAGGCGGCGGCTAACAGCCCGCATCTCGAGTTGCTGCGTAAGAAAGGCATCGAGGTGCTCTTGATGTCAGAGCGTATCGACGAATGGTTGATCAACCATCTCACCGAGTTTGACGGCAAGCAGCTGCACTCAGTGACCCGTGGCGACCTGGAACTTGGCGAGCTGGAAGACGCCGCCGAGAAAGAGGCGCAGGAGAAGCTGGAGACTGAATCTGAAGGTTTAGTGAAGCGCGTTAAAGAGGTGCTGGGGGATAAGGTGGCCGAGGTTAAGGTGACCAGTCGTCTCACCGATACCCCTGCCTGTGTGGTCGCCGGCGCCGGCGAAATGTCGTCGCAGATGATCAAGCTGATGCAAGCCGCCGGTCAGGCCGTACCAGAAAGCAAGCCTGTGTTTGAGCTCAACCCCGAGCATCCACTGGTGAAGCGTCTGGATAGCGAGCAAGATGAAGCGCTATTTGGTCAGTGGGCCGAGCTCTTACTGCAGCAGGCACAACTGTCTGAGAAAGGCAGCCTGGCCGACCCGTCTGCCTTCATCAAACTGATGAACAAGATGTTGTTAGCCAGCTTAAAATAAATCTAAGCTAGAGTAAGTAAGAGGCAGTTTGACTGCCTCTTATGTTATCTACTTATCGCTAACTCACGAAATGAGGCATGCGCTCTCAGATAAAGAGACACTCTTAAAGTAAAGAGCACTCTCAGGTAAAGAGACATTATGGATTCGGTATTGGATTTAACTAAAGAAAACATTCAGCAGGTGGTCGACGCCTCCATGCAGCAGGTGGTTGTCATGGCCTTCTGGAGCCAGCAGAGCCCAGAGAGCCTGCAGCTGATGCAGACGTTGAACCAGATCGCGGCGCAGGGGCGTTTCGTACTGGCCAAGGTCAACTGCGATCAGGAGATGGAGATAGCCAACTATTTTCAGATCCAGAGCCTGCCGACTACTCTGGTATTAAAAGAGGGCAAACCGGTCGATGGCTTTGCCGGCCTGCAGGAGGCGGTGCAGATCGAGGCGTTACTCGACCAGCATCTGCCCAAGGCCTGGCAAGTCGCCCTTAATCAAGCCAAGGTACAACTTGCTCAGGGCGATGCCGAAGGGGCACTGCCACTGTTAAAACAAGCCTATCAGGAGTGTCAGACGGCAGAAGTCTCTTTGGTGTATGCCGATGCGCTGCTCGCCGTTGCCGATATCAATCAGGCCAAGGTGCTGCTTGACGCTATAGGTCTCGCCGACCAAGACGCCTACTATCAGAGCCTCAAGGCGAAGCTTTCGCTGGCGTTGGACGCCGCCGATACGCCCGAGATCAGAGGCCTGCTGGAAGAGGTTGAACAAAATCCCAGCGATTATGCCAAGCTCTTGTCACTTGCTAAGGCGCTACATAGTGCCAAACGTGACGAGGAGGCACTCGAGCGACTCTATCTGGTATTAAAGACAGATCTGCAGGCTCACCAGGGTGAGATTAAGCAGCTTTTCATGGAGATCCTTACCGCACTGGGTCAGGGACATGCCGTGGCCAATCAATATCGCCGCAAATTATACACCTTGCTCTACTAAGGCATCTCTGCATCGTGCCAGTATGTTAGTGATATATGCTGGCCTATATGCTTTATAAGGTGGTATGTGTGGTATCAGCCTAAAGTCGAATTAAAACTGGCCATACAGCCCTTCAAATGGACGGCCATTTGTGCGAAGATCGCCGCCCAATGATAAAACTAATAATCAAATCTATGCGAAATAAGAGGACTCTCAGATGCGCATTATGCTATTAGGTGCCCCAGGTGCCGGTAAAGGTACTCAAGCCCAATTCATCATGGAAAAATACGGCGTGCCACAAATTTCTACGGGCGACATGCTCCGTGCAGCCGTTAAAGCGGGAACGCCTCTGGGTCTCGAAGCGAAGAAAGTGATGGATGCAGGACAGTTGGTTTCTGATGAGCTGATTATTGGACTGGTTAAAGAGCGTATCGCCCAGGACGATTGCGCCAAGGGTTTCCTGCTTGACGGTTTCCCTCGCACCATTCCTCAGGCCGATGCGATGGCGGCTAGCGGTATCGATATCGATCACGTGATTGAAATTGACGTGCCAGACGAAGAGATCGTTAAGCGTATGAGCGGTCGTCGTGTTCACCCAGGTTCTGGCCGTGTTTATCACATCGTTTATAACCCACCTAAAGTGGAAGGCAAAGATGATGTGACTGGCGAAGAGCTGGCGATTCGTCCCGATGACGAAGAGAGCACTGTGCGTAAGCGCCTTGGCATCTACCATGAGCAGACTAAGCCACTGGTTGAGTACTATGGTAAGGTTGCCGAGCAAGGCAAACTGACCTACAACAAGTTCGACGGCACTCAGAGTGTTGGCGACGTGAGCGAGGCTATCGTTAAGGCGATTGGCTAAGCCGGCTCCTTTAATGAGCTGCTTCTCATATTTGAAAAAGCCCACCTAGGTGGGCTTTTTTTATGTCAGGGTGGGTGCTAGCCTATCGCTATCCTTGTCAGAGAATATGAGTAGAGTAATTCTTGAACAAAGTCCACAACTTATCTCCCGCCAAACTTGGTGTCTTGCTGGTTAATCTCGGCACGCCAGATACGCCAACCCCTAAAGATGTTAGGCAGTTCCTGAAACAGTTTCTCAGCGACCCGCGCGTGGTCGACTTAAGCCCCTGGATCTGGAAACCCATACTCAATGGTATCATCTTAAATACTCGCCCCAAGGCGGTGGCCAAGCTCTATGAGTCTATCTGGTGGCCAGAAGGCTCGCCGCTGATGGTGATCAGCGAGCGTCAACGTGAGGCGCTAAGCGAGATACTTAAAGCGCGTCATGGTCGTGATATTCCGGTTGAGTTGGGGATGAGTTATGGCAATCCTTCGTTGCGCGCGGGTATCGATAAGCTGCTGGCCAAGGGCGTCGAGCGCCTGGTGGTGCTCCCTCTGTACCCACAATATTCCTGCTCGACAGTGGCTCCGGTATTTGATGCCATCGCCAGCGATTACAAGCAACGTCGTAACTATCCCGAGACGCGCTTTAGTAAAGAATATTTTAGCCATCCTGCCTATATCGCGGCATTGGCTGACTCTGTGCGGCGTCACTGGCAAGAAAAGGGACAGGGCGATTGCCTATTAATGTCCTTTCATGGTGTGCCACTGCGTTATGTGACCGAGGGCGACCCTTATCAGGCACAGTGCCAACAAACGGCCAAGCTATTGGCCGAGGCATTAGGATTATCTGAATCCCAGTGGCGCCTCTGTTTCCAATCGAAATTTGGTAAAGAGGAGTGGCTGACGCCAGCAACCGACGCGCTGCTTGAGAGCCTGCCAAGCCAAGGGGTTAAACGAGTGGATATTCTCTGCCCGGCCTTCGCGGTAGATTGTTTAGAGACGCTTGAAGAGATCTCGATTGGCGGCAAAGAGAGCTTTATCGAGGCGGGCGGGGAGGCCTATCATTTTATCCCTTGTCTGAACGATGATGAGGCTCATATGCAATTACTAGCAGACCTGGTTACCGAGCAGGCGGCGTGTTGGCTTAAATCTTAAGCAAAGAATCGTGTGTTAACGGCATAAATCACTGCCCGATGCTATTTTATATGGTACGATCCGCCGCCGAATTTTTATGGCGAAGGTGCCCGCGTTGCATAAATCACCACGCGGCCTGATAGACAGCAGACTAAGGGGGTCTAGTGTGCTGCCTATTCTTATTTGATTCTGCATGGATGCATTAGAGTGAGTTCCTTATGAAGTTTCCCGGTCAACGTAAGTCGAAACATTACTTTCCAGTTAAGAATCGCGATCCATTATTGGCGCAGTTAACGCTGCAACCGCAGCATATTTCTACCCACATCAGTGGAATCGATCAGACGCTTGTCGATATCGAGGCCAAAGTGGGCGACGAGCTGCTTAGTCGTTACGCCTTGCCGAAAGGAAATTCGACACTTATCGATGACGAGAAGGCGCATCAGCTCTATACCGAACTGAAAACTTCTGAGCTGATCAGCGATGAATTTGCCGGCGGTACCATAGGTAACACGGTACACAACTATTCTATCCTGGCCGACGATCGCTCGGTATTGTTTGGCGTGATGAGTAACCATATCGAAGTGGGCAGCTACGCCTATCGTTATCTGTGTAATACTTCATCTAAAGTGGATCTTAATTTTCTGCAGCCGGTCGATGGGCCGATTGGCCGTTGCTTTACCTTGATATCTGAATGTGGCGAGCGCACCTTCGCCATCAGCAAGGGTTCGATGGATAAGCTGACGCCGGAATATATCGACCAGGAGATAGTGCAAACCTCTTCGGCGTTAGTGCTGACGGCCTACCTGATGCGCGCCAGTGGCGGCGACAAGATCACCGATGCGGCGTTAAAAGCCATTGAATACGCCAAGGCCGCTGAGGTTCCAGTGGTGCTGACGTTAGGTACACGTTTCCTTATCGAAGAAGATCCGCAGTGGTGGATAGAATTCATTAAGGAAAATGTCACTATCCTTGCGATGAATGAAGATGAAGGCGAAGCCCTGACCGGCTTTAAAGATCCCTTGAGCGCCAGCAATGCAGCGCTTGAGTGGTGTGATATGGTGCTCACCACTGCGGGGCCATTGGGGCTCTATACCTCAGGTTATACCGAGGATTCGGAGAAGCGTGAAACCAGCCATACTCTGCTGCCAGGTGCGATCCCAGAATTTAACCGTTACGAGTTCTCAAGGCCTAAGCTAAAGCGTGATTGCCAGACACCAATCAAGGTGTTCGCTCATATCTCGCCTTACATGGGCGGCCCCGAAATTATCCGTAACACTAATGGCGCGGGTGACGGGGCATTGGCGGCGCTGCTGCACGACCTTGCCTCTAATACCTATCACAAGGCTAATGTGCCGGGTTCGAGCAAGCATAAGCGCGATGGCCTGTGTTATTCCTCTTTCTCACAGATCTGTAAGTATGCCAACCGCGTGGCCTATGAGGTGCTGGCTCAGCACAGTCCACGCTTGTCTCGTGGTCTGCCAGAGCGGGAAGACAGCTTAGAAGAAGCCTATTGGGAACGGTAGGGCTAAGGTTGCATTTGATGAGGCTGTTTTAGCGAGGCTCTTGAAGTGCACAGATAACAAAAAGGCGTCCGTTGGACGCCTTTTTTCGTTTTTAATGTGCCGGTTTAAAGCCTGTATTAGGCTTTACTCTTTCAGCTCGGCATTTACCTGATCGACGAAGCTACCTGCCGTCTTACCCGCCTGAGGATCATCGAATGTTTCCTGGTTAAAGGCATTTTCCGATTTAGCGATGATAACCGTCGCTACCGAATCGCCGGTAACGTTAACGGCAGTACGCACCATATCCAGCAATCTGTCGACCCCCATGATAAGGGCGATACCTTCGACGGGCAGACCCACCTGATTCAGCACCATGGCTAGCATGATAAGGCCGACACCTGGAACACCGGCCGTACCGATAGAGGCTAGGGTTGCGGTTACTACCACCATGGCGTAATCGGTGATAGTGAGATCGATACCAAATACCTGGGCGATAAACACTGTGGCGACACCTTGCATAATCGCCGTGCCGTCCATGTTTATGGTTGCGCCGAGAGGCAGAGTGAATGAGGCGACCTTGTTATCGACCCCAAGGCGGTGCTCGGCGGTCTCTAGGGTAACCGGCAGCGTGGCATTTGAGCTTGCCGTGCTAAAGGCGAATAGCTGTACATCTCGCAGTTTACGAATAAAGGTGATGGGGCTTAATCCGGAGAAGAGTTTTAATAGGACTGGATAGCTCACAAAGGCGTGCACTAATAATACTGCCAGCACCACTGCGAAATATTTAACCACACTCTCAAAGGTTTCCAGACCCAAGGTTAAGGCGAGTTTACCCATGAGGGCAAATATACCATAGGGAGCCAGTTGCATGATGAGGGTGACCACGCGCATGATCACTTCATTTAAGTCGTTAAATAATGCCGATAGCGTCTGCCGCGCTCGCCAATATGAGAGATCGCAAAGCCAAATATCACCGCAAAGATGATGATCTGCAGCATATTCCCCTCTGTCATCGCTTGTATCGGGTTACGGGGAACCAGGTTGATCAATACATTGGAAAGGCTAGGAGCCTCCTTAACACTGTACTGCATGTTTTCTGCTGCTAGTGAGGCGTTTCCAGGATGGACGAGCAGGGCAACAAGAATGGCCATTGAGAGGGCGATAGCCGTGGTAAATAGATAAAAAGCGATGGTTTTTCCGCCGAGTCTGCCAAGGGATGATGGGTCGCTCAATGAACAGGTGCCGCATACCAAGGAGATGAAAACTAAAGGGACGACCAACATCTGTAAACTTGAGATAAAAATACTGCCGACGACGTTGAGTAGGCCGTCAGTTATATATTCTTGGATAAACTCACTTCCGGGAAAGAAACTGCGTAGCAGTAGCCCGATTAAAATGCCGCCAGCCATACCTATGAGTATTTTTCCGGTGAGGCCAATTTTTTTGTTTTGCGTGCCAGCCATAGTGCTTCCTGTATTATTTTTATGCTTTTCAATTTGCACCTAAAGCCTAGCAAGAAACCCTAGGTGATGAAATGGCTAAATAGTTAAAGTTTTTGTCACTTTTACGCTCTTAATTGCGATTAGTGATGGAAAAGTTATGGGAAAATTGTGTAATGTTAGCCTATAAGTAATAAGCAGATGCTTTCAATGATAATCTGAGTAACAGGGAGTCTGACAATGAAGTCAGCGTTTAAAGTTTTTACCTCATATTTATTTATGCTTTTTATTGTCGCCTGTAGCGGCGGGGGGAATGTCACAGACGATGGCTCGGGTGGTACGCCGACGCCGCCAACTATCTCTATTGAATTATCTATCGACAATACGCAGATTTCAGTGGCTGAACCTGCGATGATCACCGCTAAGGTGAAAGATTCCACCGGAGCAGCTGTTAGTACCTTAGTATCATTTAGTCTAAACAATGATACTTATGGTACTTTCTCTCCCGGCACGGGCGAGGTAGCGACCGATGCAGACGGAATTGCCAAGGTGCGTCTGGATACGGCGGCTATTAATACCGGCGCAACCATTACTGCAACCACTAGCTCTGGCGAGAGTGCATCGTTGAACGTCACCATGGTGGGTGATGGCGGTGAAGCTGGCGGTGGAGCGCAAGTTTCAGTGTCCCTTACCGACGGTGCCGGTAACCCTATTCAATCTATCAGCATCCTTGAGCCAGGGAAAATCACTGCAACAGTAACGGGCATCACTAAGCCAACAATTGTGACGTTTGCGACGACTATTGGCGATCTCCCAATCAAGACGGCCGTGACCGATTCTGAAGGAAAGGCGACAGTTGATATCTACGCGGGCAGCTCCTTAGGGGCTGGTGAAGTCACCGCCAGTCTGTCAACTAATGAAGTCGGCAAGACTATCGTTGTTGTCGGCGCGACGAATGTGGTGATGGGGAGCGGCGATCCTTTTGTTCAGGGTAAGGCCGAGATCAGTACCGCAACCCTTTCTGCAGGTGGTACCGCAACGATTTCTGTTCTGATTCAAGATGATAAGGGAAATCCCTTTACTCAGCCTGTAGATGTTAATTTCTCCTCAACCTGTGCGACCAAGATTCCTGCTCAGGCCGAGATTAGCTCGCCGGTATCATCGAGCAATGGTGTAGCGACATCGACCTATAGAGCTCAGGGGTGTGTGGGTGAAGATCAGATCAATGTTACGGCAAATGCCGGTGGCATCAGTCTTTCGGCAACAGGTACGCTCAGTGTGCTGCAAGCCGATGTTGGTAGTATCGTATTTGACTCGGCAACGCCACAGAATATCGCCATCCTAGGAACGGGCGGCGTAGAGTCTTCTGTGGTGAAATTCAAGGTGTTAGATAAGAACAGTAACCCTGTTCCTAATCAGAATGTATTGTTCTCGCTCAACACTAAGGTTGGCGGCGTAGATATCTCACCTCTGCAGGCAACGACTAACAATGAAGGGATAGTACAGACGGTCGTTACTACAGGTACAGTGGCTACATCACTGCGTGTTACCGCGACCGTTGATAATGGTGCGGTACCAGCTATCTCAAGCCAGTCGAGTCAATTAATCGTATCTACCGGCATTCCTGATCAAGACAGCTTCTCACTTTCTGCCTCGGTACTTAACGCCGAAGGTTGGGACGAGGATGGCACTAAGGTGGTTGTGACTGCACGTATGGCTGATGCCTTTAACAACCCAGTACCCGATGGCACAACCGTGTCGTTTACGACCGAAGGTGGTGCTATCGAAGATGCTTGTCAGACGGTTAATGGTGCCTGCTCAGTGACTTGGACCAGTCAATTGCCACGCCCAGAAGGTGAGACCATCATCTCTGGTGCCGGTGCAATGGTTCGCAATCCGAGTGCGGCGTTGATCTATTACCCGACACTTGGGGTATATGGCAACGTTTATGGTCAGATGTATGGCGGCCGCGCCACAGTGACTGCGACTGCGATTGGTGAAGAGTCCTTTCCAGATCTTAACGGTAATGGCCGCTTCGATGCCTCGGAAATGGCTGAGTTTACTAATGGTAAAGATGTAACAGGTCAGTCGTTCGATCTGACCGATGCCTATAATGATTACAACGAAGATGGTCTGTTTAACCCACAACAAACAGGCGGGCAAATTGGTGGCTCACTCGAGGAGCTTATCGACTTTAACTCTAATGGCGTGTTTGAAGATAAAGATGGCAAGTACAATGGCGTTCTGTGTTCAGATCCTGTCCATGCAGGCTGTGCAGACGGTGTGAGTGATTCTAAGTCACTGTATGTTCGTCGTAGCCTGGTGATTGTGATGTCGGGCAGCACGGCTTATGCGACCGCTGCCGATGATATTCTGATTAGCGATAAAGATGGCGATCATTATGGCGGCAGCATCAATATCGTAGGTAAAGGTGCTGCTAGCGTATCTTTCACCATATCAGATCTGCATAACCAGCAGATGCCTGCAGGTTCTAAGGTTCGCTTTAAGACAAGCGCAGGATCAGTGGTAAGTTCAGCTGAGTATGTGTGGCCGAGCACTAATTACAATGGTGGCCGTGAATTTACCGTTACCTTGAAGGGTGAAGATGAACCTAACACAGGTGTGTTTATCGTCGAAGTTGAAACACCTGGTGGACTGATTACCCAGGTAGTCTCAATTGGAGTTAATATTCTCTAATATTATCTGTTTAAAAAAGGCGCTTAAGGCGCCTTTTTTATTGAGTCGATGAATCATCGACTTCCTAAAGTAATTCGCTAGTTTTGGCATTAAAAAAGCCATCTTTTCAGATGGCTTCTTCAATTCTAACTTAGTAATTAATACCTACTTCTGGAACTGATACACGCTACCTAGCTTCATGATCTGAGTCAATTCATCCAGCGCGGTGCGCGACTCGACGATGAGCTGTGGATCGGCAAGGTCTTCTATGGCTAGCTGATCGCGGTAGTGCTTGTCGACCCAGAGGTTGAGCCTGTTAAACAGCTCATCTGTCATCAGGGTATTGGGGTTGACGGCGGCAAGCTCTGTCTCGTTCATGGCGACACGCAGACGCAGACAGGCGGGACCGCCACCGTTTTGCATGCTCTGCTTCACGTCGAAATAGTGCACCTGTTTGATCGGTGTGCCCAAGGTGACCAGCTCATTAAGGTAGGCATGGACGGCCTCATTTTCCTGGCAGTTGGTGGGCGCTATGATAGCCATCTCGCCGCTTGGCTGGGTAACGATTTGGGTGTTGAATAGGTAGCTCTTCACCGCATCCTGAATGCCCACTTTGGCGGTAGGCACCTCAACGAAGTGTAGTTCGTGACCGTTGAACTTGTCTTGAATCTCCGCCAGTTTCTTTTGCGTATCGACAAAGGCCTGCTCGTGATAGAAGAGCACATTTTGGTTACCCACGGCGATCACATCGTTGTGGAATACGCCTTGGTCGATGACATCAGGATTTTGCTGGATGAATACGCTGCTTTCATCATCGAGTTGATGCAGGCGGGCGATGGCTTGTGAGGCCTCTAGTGTCTGTCTCGCCGGATATTTCTTGGGCTTAGGCGCACTCGGGTTAGTCGCTTCCTGGCCGTAGACGAAGAGTTCGATGCCGGCATGCCCATATTCGTTGCACAGGCGTGTGTGGTTAGCCGCGCCTTCGTCACCGAAACTCACATGCTCAGGCAGGTGCTGGTGGTGATGGAAGTAGCGGGAATTATTGAAGGTGGCAGCGAGTATGTTGCCCGTTGTCACCGGCTCTATGCTGCGATGCAGTTTGTCTACCAGATTTGCCGGGGTGAAATGGATTTTACCATCATGGGTATCGGCACTCGGTGACACGGTCGCGGCATTGGCGGTCCACATGCTTGAGGCACTGCAGCAGGCTCTGAGAAGCGCAGGAGCCTGTTTCGCGGCTTTATTTAGTACTTCGGCATCTGTACCAGAAAAACCGATTCGGCGCAGTGTGTGAAGATCTGGGCGCTCCTGAGGGGCAAGCATCCCTTGGGCCAGGCCTAAGTCGGCGAGGGCCTTGGCCTTCTTGAGTCCTTGCTTCGCAGCCGCCTTAGGGCTGGATATTGCGGCGGCGTTATTTAAAGAAGCCACATTACCGTATGACAGGCCCGCATAATTATGTGTCGGTCCGACGAGTCCATCAAAGTTCGCTTCGTAATGCTTCATTGCATATCCTTCAAGTTATTATTGCTTTAATAGGCGCCAAAACAGGTTAGCGATGGCGCCGTAATTCGTTGAATTTGTGCCCCAGTATACTTGAGCTTTAGGGCATAACAAGCTAGGGGATTGGGGCCTTATCTGTGATATTGGCTCAGAAATGCATAAGTATTGCTTGCTAGTTGGGGAATAATGAAATATTAGTTTTTAATTACGCAATATTATTTTTCACATTTTTTTCAAAAACGGTTAAAAATTGGCTCGCCGTAACAAATAAAACAGGGATTAGCTTGAAACTATTGATACAACCCTCTATATATGGAGCCAATTTAAAGAATTTTGAGACTTTTTGGCGCAGATCATTCTATGGGTAAATCGCTAGTTATTGTCGAATCACCGGCCAAAGCCAAGACTATTAACAAATATCTCGGCAAAGATTACATCGTAAAATCGAGTGTAGGTCACATCCGTGATCTCCCGACTTCCTCCTCCAGTGACGCCAGTTCGTCGACGAAATCGCCCGCCGAAGTGCGCAAGATGTCCCCCGAAGAGAAGGCTAAATATAAGGCAGACAAAGCGAAGAAAGCCTTGGTTGCCCGTATGGGGGTCGACCCCGAGCGAGGCTGGAAGGCTAAGTATCAGACCCTGCCGGGCAAAGAGAAAGTCGTCAAAGAGTTACAGTCACTTGCTGAAAATGCAGATCATATCTTCCTCGCAACCGATTTGGATAGAGAGGGGGAGGCAATTGCATGGCATCTTCAAGAGGTGATTGGTGGTGACCCAGAGCGTTATCAGCGCGTCGTCTTTAATGAGATCACCAAGAGTGCGATTCAAGAGGCATTCAGTCATCCGTCGCAGCTCAACACCAACATGGTAAATGCCCAGCAGGCGAGACGTTTCCTCGACCGTGTCGTAGGCTTTATGGTTTCGCCCCTGCTGTGGAAGAAAGTGGCCCGCGGCCTCTCTGCCGGGCGTGTGCAATCTGTTGCGACTCGCTTGGTGGTTGAGCGCGAAAGCGAGATTAAGGCGTTTGTGCCAGAAGAGTTCTGGGACATTCATGCGCAGCTAACCACCCTAGGTAACGAAGGGCTTAAGATGCAGGTGGCCAAGTTCAATGGGGAAAACTTTAACCCTGTAAACGAAAGCCAAGCCATGGTTGCGGTTAACGCACTGACAGATAGCAAGTATCAGGTCAGTAGCCGGGAAGTCAAAGCGACCTCGAGCAAGCCTTCGGCGCCTTTTATTACTTCAACGCTGCAGCAGGCGGCCAGTACTCGCCTAGGGTTTGGCGTTAAGAAGACCATGATGATGGCCCAGCGTCTCTACGAGGCGGGTCACATCACCTATATGCGTACCGATTCGACCAACTTGAGTCAGGAAGCGCTGGATAGCGTGCGTGACATGATCGGTAAGGAATACGGTGACAAGTACCTGCCCGATGCGCCGATACGTTATGGCAGTAAAGAGGGGGCTCAGGAGGCGCACGAAGCGATCCGTCCGTCCAATGTCAACGTCAGTGCCAGCAGCCTCACCGATATGGAAAGAGATGCTCAGCGTCTCTATGAGTTGATCTGGCGCCAATTCGTTGCCTGTCAGATGACGCCCGCTAAATATGATGCGACTCGCCTGACAGTGACCGCAGGGGATTACGAACTCAAGGCCAGTGGCCGTACCCTTAAGTTTGACGGTTGGACCCGAGTTCAGACCGCCCTTAAGAAGAAAAACGAGGAAGACAATACTCTGCCGCTGGTTGCCGAAGGCGATGTGTTGACCCTCGAGGAGTTGGCGCCCAAGCAGCACTTCACTAAGCCGCCGGCGCGTTATAGTGAAGCATCACTGGTGAAAGAACTAGAGAAGCGCGGCATCGGTCGTCCATCTACCTATGCGACTATCATCTCTACCATTCAAGATCGTGGTTATGTGAAGGTCGAGAATCGTCGTTTCTACGCTGAGAAGATGGGCGAGATCGTGAGCGAGAGCCTTATCGGCAGCTTCGAAGAGCTGATGAGTTACGATTTCACCGCCGGCATGGAACAGACGCTGGATAATGTGGCCCAGGGCCAGCTTGAATGGAAGAAGGTGCTAGACAACTTCTACAAGGGCCTGACCGCACAACTTGAAAAGGCCGAGTTACCACCAGAAGAGGGCGGCATGCGCCCTAACGAGATGGTGCTGACCGATATCGCCTGTCCTACCTGTGGACGCCCAATGGGCATACGTACGGGCACAACCGGCGTGTTCCTAGGTTGCTCAGGCTATGCACTGCCACCGAAAGAACGCTGTAAGACCACCATGAACCTGACACCGGGTGAAGAGGCCGTCAGCGAAAACAGCGAAGATGCCGAGACAGATGCGCTGCGGGCCAAACACAGATGTGGCGTTTGTGGCACGGCCATGGATAGTTATCTCATCGATGAGAAGCGCAAGCTGCATGTGTGTGGTAACAATCCTATCTGTAATGGCTACGAGGTCGAGCAGGGTCAGTTTAAGATCAAGGGTTACGAAGGGCCAATTATCGAATGCGACCGCTGTGGCAATGATATGGAGCTGAAGAATGGTCGTTTCGGTAAGTATTTTGGCTGCACCAACAGTGAGTGTAAGAATACTCGTAAACTGTTGAAAAACGGTGAGGTAGCGCCGCCAAAAGAGGACCCTATTCATTTACCAGAGCTTAAATGCACTAAGTCAGACGGCTATTTCGTGCTGAGAGACGGCGCCGCTGGGATCTTTATGGCCGCGAGCACCTTCCCTAAATCCCGCGAGACTCGAGCGCCGCTGGTAGAAGAACTGGTGAAGTACCGTGAGCTTCTATGGCCTAAGTATCAGTATCTGGCCGATGCGCCTGTGACCGATGATGACGGCAATAAGGCGGTTGTGCGCTTTAGCCGTAAGACCAAGGAGCAGTACGTGGCAACAGAGGTCGATGGCAAGGCGACCGGTTGGACGGCTAAATATGTCGACGGTAAGTGGGTCAGCGAAGCCAAGGCTAAGCCTAAACCTAAACCAAAGGCAAAGAAGAAGGCCTAGACGCTGCCTAACTGACAGGCTGTCATTCGCTTGTTAAGAGCCCTAACCGAGTTAGGGCTTTTTTATTGGTAGCAATATTAGTGGTTCATAATCTTTTGTATTAGGCTAATATAGATAAGATTACCTTGCTAATCATTAAACTAGCTGGGTTTTCTTCGCAGAGGTTTCGACGGACTTAAGGTTAAAAATGGAGCGTAAAATGAAAACACTGATCATGGCAGCAGGACTTGGGATGTTAAGCTTAAACGCCTATTCGGCCGATTGGCAGGTGAGTAACCAGGGCTCGCGGGTTAACTTTATCTCAATCAAGAAAGGCGACATCGCCGAGGTGCACCATTTTAGTCAAGTTTCCGGCACGCTTAGTGATGCCGGCGCCTTTAGTCTGTCAATTCCGCTCAATAGCGTGGTCACCAATGTGGAGATCCGCGATCAGCGCATGAAAGAGGTATTATTCGACACCGCGCAGTACCCGAGTGTCGAGTTAAGCGCTAGTCTCGACGGCCAAGCGATTGATAAGGCGAGTGTGGGGAGCATCATGTCCATGAGTGTCGATGCCAAAGTGAGCCTGCATGGCAAGACGCAGACCATGCCGGTTATGGTCAGCGTGGCCAAGGTGGCCAGTGATAAGTTGATGGTGGCTAGTGAGGCGCCTTTGGTGGTGAATGCTGGTGACTTTGGCCTGACCCCAGGGGTGGAGAAGCTCAGAGAGCTGGCCGGTCTACCCGCTATCAGCAAGGCGGTACCAGTTTCTTTTGTTCTGACCTTAAAGCGATAGAAAAACGTGCACTAACAACGAGATCGAACACTCGATTTATATCATAATGGCGATAGAAACTGGATATTGAGCATGGGCTATACCATGCTCATATATAAGTCGTGTGTTTAGGGTAAAAAATGGTTACTGATAAAGACGGATACATACATCTAATACAATATCTTACCGAGCATCTAGGCCTGTTTGAGTCCTCCGAAGCCGGTGGGGTTGCGGGTGACACCGTCATGGAATTGTTTGAGGAGCAGCTGGCAGCACAGATCATCATGGTGTGCGGCCAAAATCCGTCCCTAAGCTTCGCCGAGCGTAACATGGTGATTCGCGAAGTCGACGCCATCGTCTATGACTTGGAAGAGATCTTAGCCAAGGTGGCCAATCACAATGCCACTCAAGAACAGACCCTGTTTATTACCGAGTTTTCTGGACTGATCAAAAATCTGTTCGATCAGGAAATTGCCAAGATGCAAGCTTAGCTTTTGCAATCCGAAACAGGTGTTTACAACTCACTGCTTGAGAATGTCAGTCTTTATTCCTACTGTTAGCATAAGAGCGAAATTGGGAATTTGTGTGCATGTCTGCAGCCTCTATCAGTAAACAACACTTTGTTATCTATGGGATACTGGTGTTGTTTTGGGTCGTATTTCAGATCTTTAGTGCCAATGCCTTGGGGTTTGGCTGGGGGTTTATTCCGTTCGTCATCTCATTGCCCTTTGTGCCCTTTATCCTGGTCTGGTTAGGCGTACAGTTTATGCGCCATTACAGGTACATTCGATTAGGGCCCAATTTCAGTGAGCATTTGGTGCACTGTATCTGTACCTGTACTCTGTTCTGTCTTTTCGTCTATCATTTTGTTTATTAAGTTATACCAATCACAGTAAACATGTGATCAGAAATAGCGCAGGAAAAACGCTTGAGAACAAAGCAGGATTTTTAGATAAGTAGTTATTCTACAATTAAAAATGCTAATACAGTTATCGAACGTTTTAACAAGCTAGCATGATCAATTGTTTATTACGATTGGTATTATAAGGAGCGAGTGATGATCGAACTGCTTTCGGGGTTTCACCATGATATCGTGGCCGTTAAGGCGAGGGGCGTACTCTCTCGCGCCGACTACGACGAGACTCTGGTGCCGGCAATCGAGTCAAAGTTACAAGATCACTCAACCATTAAACTCTGGTATGAATTTAGTGAAGCATTTGAAGGGGTTTCTGTTGAGACCTTGTGGGATGATGCCAAATTAGGCTTCTTTCATTTGACTGACTTTTCCAGAGTCGCCATCATCACAGATAGCGAATGGGTGGCCAATACCGCTAAAGTGATGGCCTATATGGCACCATGTCCGGTCAAGGTGTTTGCCCGTCAGGCGGCCGATGAGGCGCTGCGCTGGTTGGGGGAGAGTTCACCGGACTAACATATCAGAGAAGTCGACACTTAGTCGGCTTTGTTTCATAGGGATTAGGATATTTTTTATGTTTAGAATGTTGACCTCTAAAGCGCTGGTGTTAGTGGCATTTTTTCTTCTGGCACCAGCCTATGGCGCAGATAAAGCCGTGATCGGCCAGACGGCTATGATGTCGGTCGATGAGGCCGGACTCGTCTTTCAGGCGCGTATCGATACTGGCGCCGGTAACACCTCTCTGCACGCCTTCGACCTTGAGATCCAGGGGGGCAGTGCAGCTAAGATGCAAGATAACGTGGGTAAGACGGTCTGGTTTACCACTGAAACTGCCGCCGGCGAGCGTAAGCGTCTAAGCGCTAAGATAGTCAAAACCTCTACCGTGAGTAACTCTCAGGGGACAGAGACCCGCTATATGGTAGAGATGCACGTTGGCTTTAATGGTGATAGTCGTAAGGTCAAGGTGAACCTTAGAGATAGAAGCCACATGGATTACAAGCTGCTGGTTGGCCGTAATTGGCTTAAAGGCAAGTATGTGGTGGATGTGGCCGAAAAGCGTCTGATCGGCGCGAGAGCGCCCATCAGCATCTTAGAGACCGGGCTCTTGTTTGATACCCGTATCGATACTGGCGCGGTGGAAAATTCGCTGCACGCGGTCGATCTCAAGGTGGAGAATGGCGTAGCGGACATGGAGCAAAACGTCGGTAAGATGCTCTCTTTCACCACAGAAAATGAGAAAGGTGAAACAAAACGTGTCCATGCCCGTATCGTCGAGACCTCACTCATTCGCAACGCGCAGGGGAGTGAGGTGCGCTATATGGTCGAACTCAATGTGGGCGAGCCGGGTAGAGAATATAAGGTCAAGGTGAATCTCAGAGACCGTACCAAGATGACCAACAAGCTGTTAATCGGTCGTAACTGGTTGCAGGGCCACTATCTGGTCGATGTGGCTCAGTGAGCTATTAGGGCCTGTTGACCACTAAAGCGTACTAATAAATAAGTTTACTCCCCGGATGTGAATACATGCGGGGATTTTTTTATACCTTATCGAGCTCCAGCTCGCAGACCAGCTCGGTAAACTGCGCGCTCTGACTGCTGAGCGTGAGTCTGCCGTTGAATTGAGCCTTGAGCCAGTGATTGATGCGAATGAGTGAGCCTTGTCCTTCACTATTGTTTGCGAGTGCGTGTGACAACTTCTCTAGCCGGTTCTGACTTATTCCTACGCCGTTATCCCTTAGGGTAAGGGTGAGTCGGCCCTCATGGTAGCGAATACCAATAACGAGCCGTTTTGGCCGATTAAGCGCCTGATTTTCGGGAAAGGCATGTTGCAGGCTGTTGCCGATTAATCTGTGACAAAGCACTAAGAAGTGCCAGGGAGAGATGGGAAGTGTCAAATGATGGGGGCAGTCGATCTGCACCTCAACCTCCTTGGCGATGAGCTGCGGGCTGAGCATAGCGACCAAGTCCTGAAGAAAGAGGTCGGCCACCGTGGCGCGAATATCAGTGATGTCTGCGCTGATCAAAGATTGTCCATGGCGTATGATATCTATCTGGCTGGTCAGCGCCTCGGTAAACTTGGCGAGCTTCGCCTCATCGATATCGCCGGCATCCATTTGACGTAGCAAAATAAAGATATGTTCGAGTGCCTGTAGCTCTTGCCTCAGCAACTGATTTAACACCTGCGGCAAGATGGCTTGCTGGGCAAGCTCTATCTGTTTTAGTTGCGCCAGCCCTTTGGGATCTACGCCTTCTTTCACAGCGGCCTGGGGCTTGGCGTCTAATGCCTGCCTTAACTCGGCGTTTCTCGCCGACTGCAACTTGATGGTCTGTTCAAGTTCGGCCTGCTTGGTCTTTAGGCTGCTGATGTCCACCGCCATGGCGCCCAGGGCGATGATGTTGCCATCCTTATCTTTGATCGGGTATTTGGTGATCAGGTAGATGCGCTCACCCTGCACGGTCGGCATGGGCTGTTCGAAGCTCTGAGCCTGATCGCTATCTAAGATGATATGGTCGTGATGATTGATGATCTCGGCAATATGCGTCGGGTAGAGATCGCTGTCGCGCATGCCGATGACACGGGTTCTCTCTATACCCATCACCTCACAGAACTTGTCGTTGACCAGAGAGTAGCAGCCATGGGGGTCCTTGATGCAGATAAGGTTCTGCGACGCATTGAGCAGGGAATTAATCAGCTCCTTCTTGGTCTCCAACTCCTGCTGCGCCAGCTGTTGCATCGCCAGCTGCTGCTCCAGGGCGAGATTGCTGGCATCCAGGCTGGCGTAGGCTATTTCCAGCTGGTTACTGCGGGCGATAAAGGCCTTGGCCAGTTGGCCTACCTCATCCTGGCGCCTATTGGCCTCGAGTTCGAGCCTTCCAAGGTTACCGCTTTGCAGTGCCGAAACGATCTGAAAGATTGGCCGGATAAAGAGTTTATGTTGGAAGATAAACAAGATGAGCAGGGCAACTAGCTGCGCTAGTAACAGGAAGGCGCCTATTTTAAGCGCGATAGCATTGGCCTGGGATGCGAGGCTCGATAATGGCGTCACTAAGATGATCTTCCACTGGGTCTGGGCCATGGTCAGAATCGACACCAGCACGGGCTCGTCGAACAGGGGATCGCTCTTCAGCTCCAGGGTCACTATGGGCGCCTTACCATGGCTACCCTTAATCGAGGCGTTGATCAGTGTCGTTAACCGCTCCCGCTCTGCTCTGGGTGTCTGCGCGAGTATTTTTTCCAGCTGTTCCGGGCGATAGGCCGGGCTGGCCATGATCTGTTGACTAAATGCCTGATCCATAGATGCTATGCGCTTGGCGATGGGGGCAAGTTGTGGGTAGCGCTGGACCAGTTGAGACAGTGGCTGACCGAGCACGGCGGATTGACCCGCATCTGCGTCATCGAAAGGATCGGCCAGCAGATTGTTATAGCTGTCCAGCGCCAGAATATAGCCCTTGGAGAGGGGGTTTTGGTCCGAGAAGTTAAAGCGTTTATCCAGGCCGCTAAGGGCAATGTCCACGGTGGCCACACCGATAAAGTTGTGATCGGCGCGCATGGGCACAGAGGCGGTGATCATCACCTCCTTGGTGTAGGGGTCGACATAGGATTTCGACCAGTGGGTATGGCCATCTTGGAAATATTTTGCCGGCAGGTACCAGAAGGCCTGGTGGTAGCCTGGGTCATCGGCGCTGTTATAGTTGTCTAGATACTGAAACTCATCATGCTTGTCCCGTGCCCAGAAGAAGCTGTTGCGCGTCTTCTGCTTACCGAACATGCCGGGCTCGGGCCAGATCCCGCCGCCGGCGATCAGCTGATGGCGCTCGCCGATATCCAGCAGGGAAGGGATAAGCTCTTTCACCACCTCATCTTCGCCGCGATAGGTTTCGCCCACTATGCCTATGGTGTTGGCCAGTGTCTCGATCTTGGAGGTGACTTGTTGTAGCTGCTCAATAACCGCCAGGCCATAGTTTTGGCTGAGGGAGAGCTGGGTGTCCATGTGATGTTTCTTTTCGGTTGAGAAGATCAACCAGATGCTTGATGCGATGATCAGGACCGCGACCACAAATTGGACTATGGTGAATTTAAAGGTAAGGCTATTCTTCCACTGAGTATTTAATGAGCTGGCCTCGTCTTTCTCATTGGCGACCATAGGGGCTTGTGATCCATTCATGCATTAGTGATAGATCAAGATTAAATCAAAATGAGAAAGGATTAAACTCTTATGAAGCTTGCTTAGGGTGACGAGTGGTCACCCTAAGCTGCTAAACTGACTAGATTTTCAGCCCGACCAGCAACTGATCGAGCTGCTCGGCGGTGGCGTGCAGTTCATCACAGCCCGAGACCGACTGGTTGGCTGACTGCTCCACATCATGAGATTGATTGCGGATCTCCATCAGATTGGTGGCGATCTCGTTGGCCACGGCCGATTGTTCCTCGGCCGAGGTGGCGATCAGCACGCTCATCTCGTACACCCGTTCACTGTGATGGGCGATGGCCTTGAGATCTTCGCCGGTTTCCAGCACATGCTGCTTACCGTCTTGGGCCTTCTCGACCGTGCGTTTCATCACCTGTGTCAGTGCCTGAGAACCTGACTGCAGCGCCTCGATCATCGACTTGATCTCTACCGTGGCGGCCTGGGTTCGTCCGGCTAGGGTTCTCACCTCATCGGCAACCACGGCGAAGCCTCGGCCCTGCTCACCGGCGCGGGCGGCCTCGATGGCGGCGTTGAGGGCCAGCAGGTTGGTCTGCTCTGAGATGGCGTTAATGGTGGTGACCACCTCGTCGATCTTGGCGGCATTGTCGTTCAGTGTATTCACCGCGGTTGAGGCATCACCAATTTCGTTGGCCAGATCGCCAATTGCCTCGACGGTGACGGCGATATCTTTCGAGCCAGCCTCTACCTGTTGGTTAGCCTCCTGGGTCTCATTGGAGGATTGCTCGGCATTGCGGGCGACCTCTTTTACCGCGGCGGTCATCTCTTCCATGGCGGTGGCCAGTGAGTCCAGGTGTTGACGCTGCTCCGCGGCCAGGGTCTGTCCCTCCTGGGCCGTCTGTCTGAAGGCCTGCACCACGGTGCGGATCTGGCTGCTGGCCTGGGTCATACGGCTCACTAGCTGATGCTGACGCTCGACTAGGGTATCTATGCTCACCGCCAGAATGCTGAACTCGTCCTTCACCTCGAAGAAGTTTAATCGCCCGGTGAGATCGCCATCGGCCGCTCGCTTGAGTGCCATCACGTTGGTGTAGAGGGCGCCGCCGACAAAGGTGGAGATATAGTAGCTGCTGATCAGAATGACCAAGATAAGCGCCACTAGGCTGATGATGACGATGCTCTGGGCCGAGCTGAGCACACTGTCGAGATCTGTCACCTCTGTCTTAGCCGCCAGATTAGCGCTTGCGGCGCCGCTGTATGCCGTCAGAGAATCCCCCTGCATTAAGGTGCCGCCGCCGTTGTCTACCAGGCGACTCGCCTTGGTGCTCAGTGACGACTGGCGGTCGGCAAAGCCGGCACTGATGAGCGCCTGTTGATAGTTATCGGCCTTGTCGTCCGCAACATATTGCAGACTCAGGTCGATAAGTTCCGCTATCTTCTGGGCGTCAGCCAGGGCACTCTGCTGGTGACTCTGCTTAAGCTGGCTATTGAACTGTCCATAAAGAATATAGGAAAGCCCCATGAGGGTGATGATGGGGATGATTGCCAGTATGGTGAACTTGGTTTTCAGGGTCATATGGATAAGATATTGATCTATCCATCGAAACTTTACTTCTCTCATAGCTTTTCTCTGTCGCCAGGGGATGATCTCGTTATCGGATCACAAATGGATTACTTAACGAGAATTTCGTCACAGGGCGTTTGTTTGTTGTTTATTTGTACTGGGTTTTTATCGTTATTGTTAAATAAGGTACGGCTCAAGTGTACATGCTTGGTGTGATCGCGGCGAATCAAAATTACATTTTGGGATGGCTTTTTAGCCTATCTGAGTTTGTTGCTCCGCTTGCATGGCCTTTTCTCACGGATTTCGTTAGAAAAATACCAAATAAGCCCTAGTCAAACGTCTTATGGTCACGTAAAATTTGTCTCTTTTTCTATTTTCGTAAAGATTAAATAGTCAGCATATAGAAAGTCTTGGCTCTCAGTGTGAGGGCGGGCGTACTGGAAGAGATGATGTCAGAGTTAACAGAAATCGTAGAACAGGCCTTGCAGGCAATCGAAGGGACAGATGATCTGAAAGCCCTCGATGACCTTCGTGTCGATTACCTGGGTAAGAAGGGTAAGATCACCGACATGATGAAGATGATGGGTAAGCTGAGTCCTGAGGAGAAGCCGGCCTTTGGTCAGGCGGTCAACCAGGCTAAGCAAGCGGTACAGCAAAAGCTGTCCGAGCGTATCGAAGGCCTAAAGGCTCAGGAGCTTGAAGCTAAGCTGAGCGCCGAGAGTATCGACGTGACCCTGCCTGGACGTCGCATCGACAACGGTGGTCTGCACCCGGTAACCCGTACCATCGAACGTATTGAAACCTTCTTTGGTGAGCTTGGATTTAGCGTCAAGCAGGGGCCAGAAATCGAGGATGATTTCCATAACTTCGATGCATTGAATATTTCCGAGCATCATCCGGCGCGTGCCGACCACGATACCTTCTATTTTAATCCTAAGCTGATGCTGCGTACCCAGACCTCGGGCGTGCAGATCCGCACCATGGAAACGGAAAAGCCGCCGCTGCGTATCATCTCTCCGGGCCGCGTTTACCGTAATGACTATGACCAGACTCACACGCCTATGTTCCATCAGGTAGAGGGTCTGTTTGTCGATGAAAATGTTAACTTCGCCGAGTTGAAGGGGATCTTGCATGACTTCCTGCGCAACTTCTTCGAAGAAGATCTACAAGTACGCTTCCGTCCCTCTTACTTCCCGTTTACTGAGCCTTCGGCCGAAGTTGACGTAATGGGTAAGAATGGCAAGTGGTTAGAAGTATTGGGTTGCGGCATGGTTCACCCAAATGTGCTACGCAGCGTTGGCATCGATCCCGAGAAGTACCAAGGTTTCGCCTTCGGTATGGGGGTTGAGCGCCTCTCTATGTTGCGTTATGGGGTTAATGACCTGCGTTCATTCTTCGAAAACGATCTACGTTTTCTTAAGCAATTCAAATAACGGAGCGAGTAAATAATGAAATTCAGTGAGTCTTGGCTTCGTGAGTGGGTCAATCCAAGTATTAGTCGTGACGATTTGTCACATCAGATCACCATGGCGGGCCTGGAAGTCGACGGTGTCGACCCTGTAGCCGGTGATTTCTCGGGCGTTGTAGTGGGTGAGGTGGTCGAGTGTGGCCAGCATCCAGACGCCGACAAGCTACGTGTGACTAAGATTAATGTCGGTCAGGATGAGTTGATCGATATCGTCTGCGGCGCGCCAAACTGCCGTCAGGGTCTAAAAGTGGCTGTGGCCATGGTGGGCGCCGTACTGCCGGGTGATTTTAAGATTAAGAAGGCCAAGCTACGTGGTCAGCCTTCTTTCGGTATGCTTTGCTCCTATGGCGAGCTTGGCATAGAGATCGAGAGTGATGGCATTATCGAGCTGCCGCTAGACGCGCCGATTGGCCAGGATGTCCGCGAGTACCTGGATCTCGACGATGCGATCATCGATGTGGATCTTACCGCTAACCGCGCCGATTGCCTCGGCATGGTGGGTCTGGCTCGCGAGGTGGGTGTACTTAACCGCCAAGCCGTTGTCGCGCCAACCTGGGAAGCCGTAACACCTAGCATAGATGAGGTTGTCGAGATCGATAACCAGGCGCCGAGTGCGTGTCCGCGTTACCTGGGCCGCGTGGTGAAGAATGTTAACGTTAAGGCGCAGTCGCCACTCTGGATGCAGGAAAAGCTGCGTCGTAGTGGCATTCGCTCTATCGATCCTATCGTCGACATCACCAACTATGTGTTGATCGAGTTCGGTCAACCTATGCATGCCTTCGACTTAGCCAAAATCGATAGCAAGATCCAGATCCGTCTGGGCGATGGTGAGGAAAAGCTTACCCTGCTCGATGGCAACGAAATCACTGTGCCAAACGACACGCTGGTGATCGCCGACAACAGCCAAGCGCTGGCCTTGGCCGGTGTGTTCGGCGGCGAATACTCGGGTGTTACCGGCGAGACTCAGGATATCCTGCTTGAGTGTGCCTTCTTTGCGCCGCTGGCGATCATGGGTAAATCCCGTCGCCTGGGTCTGCACACAGACTCGTCACACCGTTTCGAGCGCGGCGTCGATCCTGAGCTGCAACACAAGGTTATGGACAGAGCCACTCGTCTGGTACTAGAGATCTGTGGCGGCGAAGCCGGCCCTGTGGTCGAAGCAAAGGCCGACGAGCACCTGCCTCAGTCTACAGACATCCTGCTGCGTCGCAGCAAGCTAGACCGCGTATTGGGTCATCACATTAGCGATGCCGATGTGACCGAGATCCTCGAGCGTCTGGGCTTTAGCGTATCACGCAGTGATGATAACTGGCAGGTGACCACGGCGACTTACCGTTTCGATATGGCGATCGAAGAAGATCTTATCGAAGAGGTTGCCCGCATCTATGGTTACAACAACATTCCGAATGTTGCGCCGGTTGCCGCGCTAAGTATGCCGCTGCACAACGAGGCTGATATCGACCTTAAGCGTGTGCGCGCCATGATGGTAGCTCGTGGTTTCCAGGAAGCAGTGACCTACAGTTTCGTCGATCCTAAGCTGCAACAGCTGTTGCATCCTGGCAGCGATGCCATGGTATTGCCAAACCCAATCTCGGTAGAGATGTCGGCCATGCGTCTGTCTATGTTCACCGGTCTGTTGACCGCTGTGGGTTACAACCAGAGCCGTCAGCAAAACCGTGTACGCCTGTTCGAAACCGGTCTGCGTTTCGTACCAGATGAGCATGCAGAATCTGGTGTGCGTCAACAAGCTATGCTGGGTGCCGTCATTGCCGGTAACCAAAATGACGAACATTGGTCGATGGAATCAAAAACTGTCGACTTTTTCGACCTTAAGGGCGATCTCGAAGCCATTATCGGCTTGACAGTTTCAGAGGATGAATTTACTTTTAAAAAAGCATCTCATCCGGCGCTTCATCCGGGGCAATGTGCTGAAATCTTAAGAAATGATCGTGTAATTGGTGTCATTGGTGCCGTCCATCCGAGCCTGGAAAAGCCCTTCGGCTTAAATGGTAAAACCATCGTATTCGAGCTCGAATTAGACGCTTTATTGCACGCGAGTTTGCCGCAAGCCCAGACTGTGTCTAAGTTTCCAGCAAACCGACGAGACATTGCCATCCTAGTTGACGAAGATGTTTCGGCAGGAAATGTTGTAAATTTGATAAGAAAAGTTGGCGAAAATCAGTTGGTTGGCTTAAACTTGTTCGATGTATACCAAGGTAAAGGTGTTGAACCAGGTAAAAAGAGTCTGGCGATTGCACTTACACTACAAGACAACGCTCGTACGCTTGAAGAGAAAGAAATTGCTGAAATGGTAGAAAAGGTAGTTTCTGAACTCAAGACCGAGTTCAACGCATTGTTGAGGGATTAAAAGTATGGCACTTACCAAAGCCGAAATGGCAGAACATCTTTTTGAAACGCTTGGCATTAACAAGCGCGTTGCGAAAGAGATGGTTGAGGCATTTTTCGAAGAAATTCGTCAAGCCCTCGAGAGTGGTGAGCAGGTCAAGTTATCTGGCTTTGGCAACTTTGACCTAAGGGACAAAAATCAAAGACCGGGTCGCAACCCTAAAACAGGCGAAGATATCCCGATTTCTGCTCGCCGTGTGGTGACTTTCCGTCCAGGACAGAAACTGAAGAGTCGTGTTGAAGAGGCTAACGCCGGTAAATAATCCGACTTAATACATAGAGAAGGCCACTCCTTGAGTGGCTTTTTCTGTTTCTTCTGAACTGGTTATTTGTTGTTAAAGTCTGTGTTGTACAGGCGCTAGATGAGGAAGAGGTTGTACTCTTGTCTAGAGAATCCATATCTAAGAAAGCCATGTCTAAAAAGCCAAAGTATTTCGATCGCCGTTTTCGCGCCGAGTTATTGCATCCCAAGTATTGGCCAACCTGGTTTGCCATAGGCCTTCTGGTGTTTTTCGGCCTAATGCCTGCCTGGCTGCGGGATCCGATAGCTCGCCTGTTGGCGCGTCTGGTGAAGAAGATCGTCAAGAAGCCGCTCAGGGTGGCCAGGGTAAACCTGGAGACCTGTTTTCCCGATAAGTCGGCAGCCGAGATCGATAAACTGCTCGATGACAACATAGAGAACTTCGTGTTGATCCTGTTGGCGCAGTCTGAACTGCTGCTGCGCTCAGATGCTCACTTGCGTCGCCGCGTTCAGCTTGAGGGTTTTGAACATGTGCAGCGTGCCCGTGATGCCGGTCAGCCGGTGATCTTCATCATGCCCCATGTGTGGGGCATAGAGTACGCCGGGCTGAGGTTGAATCTGGAACTACCCATGGTCACCATGGCCAAGGCGCACCGTAACAAGTTGTTTGACTGGTTTAATAACCGTATGCGTAGCTCTAAGGGTGGTAACGTCTATATGCGGGAGGCGGGCATTCGTGCGCTGCTGTCCGAGCTGAAACACGATAACAGCTTCTTCTACCTGCCAGATGAAGATCTAGGTCCGGAGAAGAGTGTGTTCGCGCCATTCTTAGGCACAGTCAAGGCGACCCTACCTGTGGTTGGCCGTCTCGCCTCGGCCGGCAATGCCCAGGTGATGCCGGTGAAGATTGGCTATGATCAGCAAAAGCGCCAGTATCTGCTGACGGTACTGGCGCCCATCTCACCAGATGAGATGCAGGGTAAGGAGAATGAGGCGCTGGCATTAAACCGCGCGGTGGAGCAGGTGATTAACGCCTATCCTGAGCAATATATGTGGTTCTTGAAATTGCTGCGTACCCGTCCGCCGGGAGAAGCCTCTATCTACTAGTATGTAGGCCTCTATGTGGCGCTCACGCTTTGGCTTGGCATGCTTACAGGCGTTAAAGGTTGTTTTAGCGTTATGCCAATCACAGTAAGTAAGTGATAAAAAAAGCGGCTCATTGAGCCGCTTTTTCATGCCTGCAATTCACCCAAGTATTATTCTGTCAGGCCTCGGTGTTTTAACAGGGCATCGACCGTTGGCTTTCTGCCGGTAAACTTGATGTAGTCCTGCATCAGATCTTCGCTGTTGCCCTTAGAAAGGACGTTGTCGCGGAACTTGTTGCCGTTCTCCAGCGACAAGCCACCGTTATGGCTCATATAGTCGAAGGCATCTGCCGCGAAGACTTCGGTCCAGAGATAGGCGTAGTAGCCCGCCGAATAACCGCCTGCAAACGCATGGCTAAAGTAAGCCGACTTGTAGCGTGGCGGGATAGGGGCAAAATCGATGCCGTGTTTCGCCAGCGCCTGTTGCTCGAACTTAGCCACGTCGTCAATCTTGGCATCGACACCTATGGAGTGCCACTCCATATCCAGAATGGCCGCGGCCAGATACTCTGTGGTATCGAAGCCCTGTCCAAACTTATTCGCTGCCAGTACTTTCTTGAGCAGCTCGGCAGGAATAGGCTCACCGGTTTGGTAGTGTTTGGCGTAATTGGCCAGGACTTGCGGATCGATTGACCAGTCTTCGTTTGCTTGTGATGGGAACTCGACGAAGTCTCTCGGGGTCGCTGTGCCGGCAACGCTTGGGTATTTCACCTGAGAGAAGAGGCCATGAACCGCGTGACCAAACTCGTGGAACATGGTGCTGACCTCATCATAGGTCATCAGGGTTGGCCCTGAGGCAGGCTTTGGAATGTTCAGTGCGTTATAGACCACAGGCTTAGTGCCCAGCAGGCCGCTCTGAGTGACAAACTCGTCCATCCAGGCGCCGCCGTTCTTGCCTTCTCTGGCATAAGGGTCCAGATAGAAGATGCCGATAGAGCTCTTGTCCTTGTTAAAGATCTCATAGGCCAGCACATCCGGGTTCCACACGGGGAGATCTTTGCGTGGTTTGACCGTGATGCCGTAGAGTTTATCCATGGCGAAGAAGAGGCCGTCGTTGAGGACGCGATTAAACTCGAAGTAGGGAGTCACCTGGCTCTGATCCAGATCGTACTTGGCCTTACGTACCTTTTCGCTGTAATAGGCCCAGTCCCATGGTGCCAGTTCGAAGTCTTTGCCTGAGGCCTTAATTTGGGACTGAATGTCGGCCGCTTCTTGTTTGGCCTTGGCGACCGCTTTGGGGGCCAAATCATCTAAGATCTCATACACGGCCGCAGGTGTCTTGGCCATCTGATCGGCAACCGTGTAGGCAGCCCAAGAATCATAGCCCAGCAGCGCCGCCTTTTCGGCGTGTAGGTGTGATTGCTTGATGATGTTAGGGCCATTGAGGGCCATTGCGCGCTCTGCCGAGGTCTTCCAGACCTTCTCTCTTAGCGCGCGGTTATTCAGGCTGGAGAGGATAGGTTGGCGGGTGGTATTTACCAAGGTGATCAGGTATCCCTCCTGACCGGCATCTTTAGCCGCCTGGGCCAGGGTGGCAATTTCGGTGTCAGACAAGCCGTCGAGCTCTGCCTTGTCTTTAACTATGATCACCTCGTTTTTGAAGGAATCGAGAACGTTCTTAGAAAACTCTGTGGTCAGGCTGGCGAGCTGACCATTAAGATCGCGCATCTTCTCCTTGTCGGTGTCAGACAGTTTGGCACCGGCGCGCTCAAACGCCAGGTAGTAGAATTCGACCAGGCGCTTATCTTCGGCGTTGAGGCTGTCGCGGCTCTTGTAGACGCTTTCGACGCGGGCAAACAGCTCTGGATTAAGGAAGATGTTGTCCCAGTGAGCCGACAGCTTAGGGGCGAGTTCGGCTTCGAGGGTTTGTACCTGGCTGTTAGAGTTGACGCTGGCCAGGTTAAAGAAGGTCTTGGCCACGCGGGTAAGCAGGCTGCCGGATTTTTCCATGGCAACTATGGTGTTGTCAAAATCGGCCGCCGCCTGATTGTCTATGATGGCTTGGATCTCTTTGTCGTGCTCTATGATCCCTTGGGTAAACGCGGGGGCATAATCGTCGAAGCTGATCTTGTCGAACTCTGGCGCCTGATACTGTAGGGCGCTCTGCTTGAGTAGTACGTTGCTGGCGTGGACCTGGCCTTCACTCGGCTGCGCTGCGGGTTTTTCCGCCTCGCTACTTGTTTCCAGGGCACTTGCTTCCTGGGTACTTGCTTCTTGATTATTAGTCGTTTCCTGATTTGGTTGAGAACAGCCTGTGAGGTATAGACCGGCTAAGATAGCCGTGGTGAGAATAGACTTACGCATGGGATCTCCCTGTTGCTGGCGCCCAATCGTTGTTTTATTGCCTAACTGGCATGGGGGCGCTAAAGATGTGATTGCCGCCATACCATATCAAGTCGGGCAGGGGCGCGGCAAATCAAAAGTTTAAGATTGGATTAATAAAGTTGTGAGAAAATATTAAGGCATTCTTTATATTTGGGTTTGATAGTAAGGGGCGTTGCCAGGTTGGGGCTTATTAATCCAACCCTTGGCTTGTGTCTGTACAGGTGCTTGTGCTGGTGTCGTACTGGCGTTTGTGCTGGTGTCGTACTGGCGTTTGTGCTGGTGTAAATCCCTTGACTCGATGAGGGTGAAGCGCCTCAGTCCCTAAATCACTAATAAAACTATCACTGCGATAGAAGAGGCAAAGAGGCTGGGCACAAAAAAGCTAAGAACTAAAATTAAGAGCTTAAATTAAGAGCTTAAACTAAGAACTTAAATGAGCAACATAGAGCCAAGAACAATAGCCAGGAAAGCGTAATAAAAAGGCCAGCGTCTCGTAAGCGCTGGCCTTATCTTTTGTCAAACTTCGAGTTATCCCTGGCAAGCACAGCCAGGTTGAGTATCGGTTATTCCTGGATTAACTGGTACTCATCGCGAAGGATGTCGATGATCTCCTGGCGTGGGTTCTCGCTCAGGTGAAGCTTCTCGCCAATAATGGTTTCGGCGATGCCAACATAGGTGTTAGAGATATCCATCATCACCTCGGTCGGTAGCTTGTTGTCACGGGCGAGGGCGAAACGCTCAGGCATACGCTCCTTGTTTAGCAGGATATCGGGATCCGGGAAGTGGTTTAGCAGCCACTGTCTGAAGCCCTCTTTTGATTTCTCGATGATCTTGCCATTGCGACGTGCCTCGCCATCCCAGATGCGTGAAGAATCTGGCGTGCCCACTTCATCCATATAGATGAGTTTTTCCTGACCGTTAGCATCGTTCACATAGCCAAACTCAAACTTGGTATCGACGAAGATCTGATCCTGTGCGGCCAAGGCCTCGCTGATCACCGCAAAGCCCTCTTTAAGCAGTTTCTCGTACAGGTCGATATCATCCTTGCTATGGAAGTTAAAGCCTTCTAGGTGGCGCTCTAGATCCGCACGTGAAACGTTGACGTCATCGGCTTCGGGGACACCCTCGAGGCCGGTTAAGACACCTTTGGTCGATGGGGTGATCAGCACTTCTTCCAGCTTCTGATCCTTCTCCAGTCCTTCAGGTAGGGTGATACCACAGAAGTCACGCTCGCCTTTGCTATAGGCACGCCACATAGAACCGGTAATGTACTGTCTGGCAATTGCCTCGACCATCACGGGCTGGGCCTTTTGTACTATCCACACGAAGGGGTGAGGCACATCCAGAATATGGCTGTCGGCCAGGCCCTTCTCTTTAAATAGCTTGAACCAATGATTTGAAATGGCGTTGAGCGCCGCCCCTTTGCCTGGGACGCCGTTGAGGCCGTTTTCGCCTTGCCAGATACAGTCAAAGGCGGAGATACGGTCGCTGATCACCATGATGGCCAGTGGCGTATCGGCAGGAACGTCATAACCTTTTTGCGCAATAAGACGTGCGCTGTCTTCGGCTGTCAACCAATAGACGCTGCGAACTTTACCCGAGTGTACCGGCTTGTCGGTGCGAATAGGCAGGTCGTCATTAACGGCTAAAACTTTGTTTGATTGATTCATAGGGTCTTATATTTTTATATGTAATGTTGGAGGAGGAAATTACGGCGAAATTGTAGCAGAACTGCCAATGGACAACAGCCTTTTCCGAGCATTTGTGGCAGTAAAAACAGTGTGTTCTGATAAGAGGATGATGATCGCTCATAGGGGGCAAATGGCCCCCTATTTTATATGGGTTTTACGGGGTGAAATTCCTCCTAACCTATGTAGATTTTTCCGGGCTAAACCGCGACTAGTTAAGGTTCTTGGTTAAATCAGATGGAGATTGGGGCTCATAGCTTAAGATCTCCATCGTCCAGCCGTGCAAATAGCCTTGATCGCCCGATGCGCGATCTGTGATGCTCAGTGTCCAGTCGCCTTGGCTGGTTTCCCCCTCGAATTGCTTAAGGCGGTAGTGGCAGGAGCTCGCTGTCGGCTCGTCTCGTTTATCTAAGGTATGGCGAGTGCCAGAGGGGGAGGTGAGGGTGACCTGAAGATCGCTACGCCAGGGGTGATCTATCTCAACCATGAGGCTAATGCCATAGACTGTGCCTGTCCGGGGCACCTTGATGATGCTCTTTATGCCATGGGTATTGTGATCCGTTATGGTGATCTTCTGTGTGTTGTTATAGCTGTGGGTTATGGTGTGGTTTGGTAGCAGTTCCAGGCTTACCGCCTGTTGGCGAACCTGTTTACCGTTTTTGGCCGTCGCCGTGATGGTAAACATATAGTCGCCCGACTGGCAGTTAGGCGTCGTGGGTACGCTGAGGCTAAAAGGCTCTCCGGCGATGATCGAACGGGTCGAAAGGCGTGCACTGGCCAGGGAAGACGCAAGGCTTAGGCTAATATCGCCCTGCCACTCCTGATCTGCCTGGGTATTAAAGTAATAAACTGCCGTCTCGCCGGCAGATTTGCGCTGGGCGCCGGCCTGTACTGTTATATTTAAATCGCCTGCCTGGGGAGCCTGAATAACCTCACTTAGGGATTTCTTGTTAGCG
Source organism: Shewanella sp. cp20 (assembly GCF_000832025.1). NCBI lineage: Bacteria > Pseudomonadati > Pseudomonadota > Gammaproteobacteria > Alteromonadales > Shewanellaceae > Shewanella > Shewanella sp. cp20. The sequence continues at coordinate 90,840 of NZ_JPII01000046.1, forward strand.
GGTAAGGCGGAGGAGGGGCGAGTCTTTTCAGTATCCTTTCTCGTCAAGGATTGTTTTATATCTTCCAGCGCCAGGCCTGAATCTTGCGCCAGAGCGCTCACGGAATCGTCTGTTTGAACCTGGTAAATCAGTCTAAGCCGCTGTGACTCATAGGGCCGATAGGGTGTTATAAATTCGGCAGATGCCTGTGTGATGGTGCAAAGCAGCGCAATAAGTAGCGCAGAGCGTCTAGTGTTCACCTCAAATGCCTCAGGTGTTTGATAAAGAAATGATGGTTTCGGCCTTTATGCCGATAAGGTTTAGCTAATGTCAGAGGGTAAAAAAGGGAAGGGCCAAAGCGGCACCTTCCCCCCGAGTTACTTAGTTCTTTTTGCTGTTACCTTTTGACTTATTGGTCGGAACAATAGTCAATTCATAAGAACAGTTGTCTGTGCCAGTTTCACATACTTGGTAGGTGAAGCTAGTGGCCGTTGAGCTAAAGCGATCGGTGTAGCTAGACTTACGTTCACCGGCTTTCAACAGAGTACCGTCACGATAGACATCAAGGTTCATCTTGCTAGGCGTCGTCCAGTTCAGTGAAACGGTGACGCGATCACCACTTACTGTTGCACTGCCGTCCAGTATGATGGTTGGCTCTGGTACAGGCTCAGTCACAGTGACGTCTTTAGTGATTGAGTGCGTCGCACCATCGTCATCGCTTACCGTTAGGGTGACTGTGTAAGTCCCCGCTGCTGTGTAGCTGTGGCCAGGGTTAGCCAGTGTAGAGCTGGCGCCGTCACCGAAGTCCCAAGACCAGGTCGTTACCGCACCGTCAGTGTCGCCTGACATGTCAGAGAACTGTACGTCTAGGTCGCTTACACTGAAGCCGAAGTCGGCTACAGGTGCTACGTTTGCAGGCGCATCTTCAATAGTGAAGCTTACTTGTGCTTGCTTGAACGCACCTTCAGAGTCAGTCGCTACGGCAGTCACAATTTGGTCGCCTGCACTCAGTGTATTCGTGCTGAACAAGGCGCCGGTACCTATCTTACCGTTAAAGTTAGAGTACCAGTCGATAGTTGCACTTAAGTCACCGTCTTCCGCGTCGATAGCAGTACCGTCGAAGGTGATGCTGTCGCCAACCATGAAGCTAGTACCACCCATAGGGGCATTGATAGTTAGCTCAGGCGCTGTGTTGTCAGCCGGAGGTGGTACAATTGCGTCACCGTTAGAAGCCGAGATGCTCCAGTTGTTAAGTACACCGTTCATTGTGTAGCTAGAAGTATCTTCTGCGTACAGACGCCATTTACCCTTAGTTGACTCACCTGCGAACTCAACTGGGTTGAAGGTGTGAACCAGGTCTTTGTTCCAGAATTGACGCCAAGTAACTAGTTTAACCAGGGTTCCTTGTGGCGATTGTAGCCAAACGTTTAGGTATTGTACCGAGTCGAACGAGATATCAACGCTGACTTCCAGGGCATCGATAGCGACACCGCTAGCCATGTCGATTTCGGTGAATACACGGCCGCCCCACTCTGGAAGAGGGATTGCAGTTGTGTTTTCGCCAGTAACAGTTGTGTTAGGGTTCGCGACAGAGAACTCAACAGTGCGTACGCCCTGCTGACCTGCAGAGTCAGTTACCGCAGCCGTTACTAGGTGGTCGCCTACAGACAGGTCAGACTTAGTGAATGATGCGCCGTTACCGATCACACCGTCAATGTTTGAAGTCCAAACAATGTTTGCAGTCAAATCGCCGTCTTCTGTATCGCTTGCTGAAGCACTGAAGCTTACAGTTTCACCATTTACGAAGGCTGCGTTGTTCATCGGTGTAGCAAGTTGAACGTTTGGTAGGAAATCAACTGGGTTTGCCGGTGCGCCCGACAGATTCATGGTCCAGCTGTTTAAGATACCGCCGTTGTTATTGGCGTGGTCAGCCACTTGTAGTGTCCAATCTCCTAGCGCACCTTCTAGCTCGTAAGCATAGGTAGTGTAAGACTCTTGCATACGAGTACCAGCCTGGCCTTCACGGTCACGTAGTACGACTTCTTTACCTGAAGGACCAACAAGTGACACGACTAGGTCGCTGATATCGGTGTGAGTAACGTCAACGTCTACCGTTACTTGCGTGATGATGATTTCTTCATCGATCGAGATAGTGCTTTGCGCCGGCGTCTCAGGGCTGTCATCAGCGATTAATACAGGCTCTGCGTTAGTGATTGACGTAGTTACAGAACCTTCTGGCCATACACGTAGTGTCAGCGGAAGCGTCTTAGTGATGTTACCGTCTGTTGCTTCTACAGTCAGTGCGTAGCTGCCAGGCGCTGTCGTGCTGCTGGTGTTGATCGTCATGGTTGTTGACGTATCGGCAGCGACAGGGTTTTGGCTAAAGACTACATCGGCATTTAGCTCGGGGTTGCCGGTAACGCTTAGCGTTGCGCTGCCGGTGAAACCACCCGCTGCCGCAAGATCGATCACATAGTTCTGGCTTTCACCTTGGTTGATTGTCGCCGTAACTGGCGTTGCATCCATGAAGAATGAAGGACCCGTGCCGCCTGAATCAGCCAATGCGTTGAACACGTTTAAACGCTTACCCGAGATGGTTTTGTCCTGTAGCACAGGTAATGAGTCACCCGTGTTCATTAGGATGTTCTTTAGCTGAGCAGTCGTCAGATCAGGGTTACCAGATAGCATGAGTGCAGCTGCACCGGCTACGTGAGGTGACGCCATTGAGGTACCGCTGAAGCTATCATAGCCGCCAGGAACCGTTGAAAGAACGAAAGAACCAGGCGCCGCCAGGTGGACTTTTTCGTCACCAAAGTTTGAGAAACCTGAAAGGTTATCGTTACTGTCGGTAGAGGCTACGGCCACTACGTTAGGCACATCGTAACCAGCAGGGTAGAAACCACCGGCATCGATATCTGATGCATCGTTACCCGCTGCCGCTACGAATAGCATGTCGGCATTGTTAGCTGCTGCAATCGCATCTTTTAGTGATTGTGCAAAACCACCGCCGCCCCAGCTGTTGTTGAGGACGCGGATGTTGTTACCGGCATTTTTTAGACCGATCATATAGTCGATACACTGGATTCCGTCGACCAATTGACCGCCGCTAGCACCCAGGAAGCTACAGCCCACCATGCTGGTACGCCAGTTTACACCGGCAACACCTAGTGCGTTGTTACCTTCTGCGCCGATAGTACCGGATACGTGAGTACCGTGGCGGTCGGTATCAGATGGGTTGCCATTGTCGTTAATGGCTGAAATACCGTGGATGTCATCGATATAACCGTTACCGTCGTCATCAATACCGTTACCGGCGATTTCATTCGGGTTACGCCAGATGTTAGCTTGTAGATCTGGGTGGGTGAAATCGAAACCAGTATCGATAACACCAACTATGATAGACGCATCACCGACAGTGTAGTCCCACGCCGCCTCGGCATTGATTTTTTGCATGCCGTAAAGGTTGGCGTAGCTTATGTCGTTAGGCGTTTTAGTCGTATGAACTATGTAGTTAGGCTCTGCATACTCAACCAGTGGGTGGTTTTTTAAGCTTGCTAGTACGGCATCAACTTTACGGCCTTCACCAAGGTCTAGAACCGCTAGGCGACCATTGGCGATGTTGCGTAGGCGATCATCTACACCATCATTGTTTTTATCTTTAAAAGAAACGCCAAGGTTACGAGCTAGCTCGGCACGCTCTTTCTTGGCCACTTTTTGCTTGAACTTTACGATGACAGATTTTTGATCGTACTGAGGTGCCACTTTAAGTGGTGCTTGAACTGGTGCTTGAGCTACGGCTAAAGCAACAGGGCTTAAGCCCGTTAATAGTGATGCACCTAATAAGGTTGTGAGCAGTTTGGTAGATGATTTCTTTGGTGTAGTCATCAACTGATCTCCTGTTGTTATTAAATTTGTAAGTACTCAGTGTTGTTGCACCCAGTGACTTATGAGGTCTTAAATCGGCTATATCGCATACAGTTGTGTGCCATATGTATACAGTTATATATGCGGATATGATTTAGATCAACATTTATTTAGCCAAATCTTCACAAAATGTACATGTTTGTAAATAAGTGTATGTGGCCTGGTGGTCTTAATGTGGACTAAGCCTGTGATTCTTGGCGGGAAAGTGATGGGCTAGCAAACAGGATATCGGCCTGCCTGTTATATGCCTGGTCGTTTACACATCCGAACTTGCCGGGGCTTGTAGGTATATGGGCTTATACCTGTAGGGGCTTATAACTGTAGCGGCCCGATAGTGATAGGCGGCAGTCTGTGAAAGGGCTTGGCAGATACAGAAGCCTAGTAGTTATAGAAGCCTAGCAGTTATAGAAGCCCTGCAGTTATAGAGCTTAGCCGTTACAGAATCCTAGTCGCTACATAGATGAATACAGGCGTGCCGCGCGATGCTACACGCGGCACGCCTGTGTGAAGGGCAGAGGGTTCTGCCCTGATACTGACTCAGTTGCCAGAGTGTTCTCTAGTGCCAATCGTTAAAGGGTACTCGTTGTTAGAGAGTACCCGTCGTTAAACGGTACTGGGTTAGAAGGCAACAGATTGAGTCTCGGTACAGATCTGGCTGTTCTCTTCACAGGCCTTGTAGGTGAAGCTGCCACTGACCTTACGGCCGAAGGTATCTTCATAGCTTGTACTGGCTGCAATCGTGGCAATTTTCACGTCGTCGCGATACAGGTCGACTCTAGGGGTTGAGGCGGCCTGTGTCGTCAAGGTAACCGTGTGTTTGCCGCGGGCAAAGCGGTAGTTGGCGGTGAGGCTAAAGGTTCCCGGAGATGTATCCTGGCCGCTACAGCCATGGTTTTGCAGATAGTCATAGGCAGCTTTTGCCTTAACGATACCATAGCCGAAATACTCGTCGTGGCCTGGTGCACCTTGATCTTCTGCCGTCGCTTTCAGCACTTGGCGGATCTCGCTACCGGTACACTCGGGGAAGTTCGACCATACCAAGGCGGCGACGCCCGATACGGCAGGAGTGGCCATCGAAGTTCCGCTCATGTAGCCGTAGTCGGATGCGGTGATGGCGACAGAGGCCGTAGTTGCCTCCATGAATGCGGCGCGATCGGCCAGATCGGCACCGACGGCGGGTATGCTCGTGGTGTTGCTCTCGCCAAGGGTACCGTACAGCATGCCGTCGACATTATTGATGATCACGGCTCCTATACCACCGGAAGCCTCACAGTTGGCGACCTTATCATGGAAAGAGATGTTCCCGCGATCGATCACACACAGCTTGCCGTTGGCGGCAGCATCCGGGGTTTCCGCCGTGCCCATGAAGTAGGTGGCACCGCTGGCTGTGCCAAGGTTTTCCATGGCGGCGGTATCATAATACTGACTGTCGGCCTGGAGGCTGGCCATGGTTGCCATGTTGGCCGGGTAGGTGGATAGGGTCTGCACGCCACCTGCGGTGATCTCGACACAGGTGGTTTCATCCGTGGTAGCGCGCTTGCCACGGCCGCTGGTACAGCTAGGGAATTGTGAGAAACTGGCGATATTGTTGTCGGCATCGTTAGCACCGACCATCATCACAGAGGGGTAGGCGGCAGGATAGGAGCGGGCGTTGTTGCCATCGTTGCCCGCCGCGGCCACCACGAGTCCGCCCGCCTGAGTAAAGGCTTCAAAGGCGTTAGACTCTATGCTGTTGGCGCCACCGCCACCCAGACTCATGCTGATAATATTGGCGCCGGCCTGGCTACATAGGTCAGTCGCATGGGCCAGATCTGAAGAGTAGGCCCAGCCGCTGGCGGTGAAGACCTTGATGATGTGCATGTCGACACCGGGCGCCATACCGACGACACCAATGTCATTATCGGCGGCGCCAATCGTGCCGGCGACGTGTGTTCCGTGGGGACCACCATTGACATCCCAAGCGCCGGTACCCGAGTCATAGTCCCCGGTGATCCCGCCCCAGTTGAAATCTGTATTCGATCTATCTAGCCCCGAGTCTATGACGCAGACCTTAGTGCCGTTACCCGCAACGAAATCGACCTGATCGGCCTGAGATTGATAGACGGCGTAGGGGGTCAGCTGCTTGACCATAGGATCGCCCGCATCATCCTGATAGAGTGACAGTAGGCGACGGCGTTGATCCTCTTCGACCAGGCGTACGTGGGGATTGTTGAGTAGCCCCTTAACCTTTGCAAGATCTTGCTCGGGAAATTCCGCGGCGAAGAAGCCATTACCGTCGACTTTAATGTCGGCACCGGATTTAACCGCCAAGGCCTTAATGATGCCTTTATGCTGGTTATCTACCTGGATGACGTAGCGGTTATCTTCGGCATAACTTTGTGCCGCTACGCCTAGGGTCACCATGGCGACCATGCTGGCGAGTTTGTTCATTTTCATCTTCATTTTATGACTCCACGCGATGCCTGGGGCATGTCATATTTATCCTCTTGCAAGTCAGGCCTGAGTCCTGTGCGCAGGCATAAACATGTCGATTCCAAGGGCGTCGCGTTGTTGGTTTATTTGATCTCGGCTTGAGCTAGGCTCACCGCCCTGCTGTTTCTTTGGCTGGTTCAGCCCTGGCTACAACAGACACGATATATACATTTATATACAATCACATTCATTTGATCAAATTTTATTTAACAAGTGTAGAACATTTTTAAAACCTACCTCTAGCCGGTATGAGGCTGAACTCAATTATTATGCTACTTAGGGAGAGCGTAGAATGGAGATCGGGTATCGCTTGCTTAAGGTAAGAACAATAAATTAAACAGTGGCTTAAGCCATGACTGCTTTGAAGGTGAAAACAGTAAAGGTGAGTGGAGCTGAAGATGTGATAGCAGTATGTATGAGAGTATGAGTGTGAGAGTAGGAGATGTGACTGTAGTAGATGTGACAGCAGATATGGCTGTAGAAGGTATGGAAGTGGGGGATGAGAGTGTGAGGTGTGAGGGTAACAAGAAAGAGTGGCGCCGTGCCTTCTGCCTATGACACGGCTAGCTGAAGTGGGGTGACGGTATTACTTGTTCTGCTGAGTTTTTGTAGCGAGCGGGCAGGAGAGGCATAATCTGGCGCCGCCCAGAGGGGATGAGGAGATCGTTAGGCTGCCGCCATGTGCCTCACATATTTTCTTGGCGAGTGCTAGGCCGAGTCCGACACCGCCCGAGTCTCGACATCGGCTCTGATCTAGCCTGACAAAGGGCTCAAAGACCCGCTCTCTCTGCTCGGGTGGGATGCCTGGTCCGTCGTCTTCTATGATAATGGCAATGGCGGTCTTTTCCTGTTGCAGGGTGATCACTATCTGTCTGGTGGCAAAGCGCGCGGCGTTGCGAATGATATTGGAAAAGGCGCGGCCGAGCTGGATACTGTCGGCGTTCACCAGCCAGTCTCGGTTTCTATCGACCTCCAGGGTAAAGTCTTTGTCGGGGTACAGGCCAGTATGGGCGTCGACCTGCTCACTGAGTACCTTGACCAGGTTGATCTGGGAGAGGTGTAGGGCCTTGATTTGTTTTCTATCTGTATGAAATCCAAGGCCTCTTTGATCAAGTTCTCCAGTTCACTCAGGCCGGTATTGATGTTTTCGCTTAGTCTGGGCTCTCTGTCGCCGATAACTTTTTCCTCTAGCATATCGAATGCAAACTGCACCCTGGCAAGGGGCGATCTAAACTCATGGGCGACGGCCTGAATTAACTCACGTTGTGACTTGATGTTTTGGTTGAGCGAGGCGTTGATCTTGCGTTGATGATGGCGATTGACCAGTAGAAGTATGATCACGAACAACACGGTAAGGCCGGCGAGCCATACGTTACGTTGGTATCTGTGCTGGGCCAGCTGGGTTCTTTGTAGCGCCTGATCTGCCTGTAGCAGCTTTATCTGTTGCTCGTGTTGCTCTGCCTCAAAGTGGCTGAGAAGGAAGGCTAGCCTCTGGTCACTTTCTGAGTTAAACATCTCATCGTTGACCTGTTTAAAGGCTTCCAGACTCAGTAATGCCTCCTGGGGCTTGGCTAAATCTTTATAGAGCCGATAGCGAAACTCATGGATATCTCGAACGATGAGCATATCCTGTACCTGTTGCGCATGGCTTAAGGCCACTTCGCTCAGGGCCAGTGCCTGGTCACTGTTGCCGTTTAGCTGTTCTACCTTAGCGCGGGTGAGCAGGCCGTAGGCATTGAGTGTCACTATGCCGAGTTTATCGGCCTGTTCCAGTCCTAGGCTAACCTGTTGCTCGGCAAGGGCACCATTGTCCAGTGCTATGTAGGCATTGGCGAGTTCTATGTTGACCCTTGCCTCCAGCGCCGTGTCTTGGATCGCCTGGGCCATGGTCAAGGCTTGCTGATATTGATGCAGGGCCGATTCGAATTGTTGTTTTTGCTGGTGAACCATCCCCAGGTTGTTGTGGATCTCGGCGATGCCCTGCTTATCCTCCAGAGACTCGTAATACCCCAGGGAACGCTGCAGATAGGCCAGCGCCTGGTCATAGTCTTTGAGGTAAAAGTAAGTCAGGCCTATGTTGCCCAGGATCTGCGCCAGGCCCGGAAGATCGTTGAGTTTCTCGCGGATCTTGCGCGACTGTAATTGGTAATCCAGCGCCAGGCTGTAGTTACCACTGGTTCCATACATGTTGGCGATGTTGTTGAGTGACACGGCAATGCTCTTCTCGTCACCCAGTTCCTTCTGTATGTTGTAGGCGCGTAAAAAGTAGGAGAGTGCTTTCTCTGGTTGCCCCAGGGTCTGATAGATGATCGCCATATAGTTAGTGGTATTGGCGATCCCCCTATGGTTTTCTTCCTGTTTGGCAATCTCCAACGCCTGTTCAAAGGTCTTTAATGCCGTGAGATAGTCGGCTTTGCGCCAGTAGATGATGCCCTGCATCGTCTGCGCGGTGTAGAGGCCGTTAGTGTCCTGATTGGCCTTGGCGAGGCGCTTGCTTTCATCGGTTCGCTGCTGAGCCTTGTCGTACTGGCTTAGGGAGACATGCACCCATGCCATGTTATTCAGCACCACAATTTTGCGGCTATCGTCGGGCCAGCGCGAAAAAAGCGCCAGCGCCTGCTCGCCATATTGCAAACTCTTCTGCGGGTCGTTGTCGCGGTAATGTTTGACCAGTGCGGTTAAGACCTCCCTCCGATCTCGCTCGGCGATGAGTTGCAGATCGCGTTCCTGTTGGCTCAGATCTGCCGCTTTCTTGGGCGGCTGAGTACTTACAGCAATGCCGGCCAGCGTCGAGGTGATCAGCACGGCTAGCAACCAGAGGGCGAGGGGCTTTATGCGCATCCGATATTAATCCCCGACAAACAGATAGCCCTTGCCGTGGATAGTCTTGATGCGGCTGGCGTGGCTGGGGTCATCACCGAGTTTACGGCGAATGCGGGAGATGCGCAGATCTATGGTGCGATGTGAGCTCTCATAACCCAGGTCGCCAAAATAATCGGAAATGAAATCCCGGTCGCAGATCTCGCCCGCTCGGCTGGCCAGTAACCAGAGGAGTTCAAATTCGGCGGTGGTCAGCTCAACATCTTCGCCATGCTGTTGCACTCTTTGATACTTCTTGTCTATGTCGAGTCCATCAAACGCGATGACATCATCGTTTTTGCTCGGTAGTTTGGTGAACTTTTCTTCGACAACGGGCTCGGGCTTACGTCTGAGTAGTGCCCTGACGCGGGCTAATAGCACCCGAGAGCGGACGGGTTTGGCGAGGTAGTCATCGGCGCCTGTCTCCAGGCCGGCCACCTCATCTATGTCATTGTTGAGGGCGGTCAGCATCAGAATAGGGCCGTTGTAACAGCCGCTCAGCCCAGGATGTCCATGGCGCACCGCTCGGCAGATGGACAGACCATCCATGTCCGGTAGCATCACATCCAAGATCACCAGCATTGGCTGTTCATTGATGATGCACTCGACCGCTTTGGCGCCGTTATGTTCTATCTTGGTCTGGTAGCCGTTCATTTCGAGAAAATCGGCAACCAAGAGCGCCAGGTCTGCATCGTCATCGACGATCAGTATCCAGTTATTTTGCTTCACGATAGTCCTCTGAGTGTTGCAATACTGTAAAGGAGTTATTGCCGTTTATTATATATCACTTTTGTATTCTAATGTATGTTTATGTATATAAAAGATCTATTTGCCTGTAACTGAGGCTCAAAAACTGTCTACGCGGGTGAAGATGTCAATTGAGACGGGGAGTGATGAGGGTAAGCGAGGGGAAAACGAGGGTAAAGCAAGGGTAAAGCAAGGGTAAAGCAAGGGTAAAGCAAGGGTAAAGCAAGGGTAAAGCAAGGGTAAAGCAAGCTGGTGTGGGCGGCGTCCCTGCCTGAATGGCTGGCCCTGTTAGGCGGTTTTTCGGTAGTAAGATCTGGTCGAGATCTTGGTGAACTTTTCTATGCTGTCGGGATGCAGGTGTACCTCGTCCGGTATGGCCTGAGTCTCCTGGGCGCGGTAGCTAAACCAGGTATTGCGAGAGCTCTTCTTGGCTGCATAGAGTGCCATGTCGGCGAGGTGGATCACCTGCTCCCAGCTTATCTTGTCAGCTTGCGTCACCGAAAAGGGGTAGGGGGCAGCACCAATGGAAGCGGTGAGCCGAATGGCACCCTGATGCTCGAGACCAAACTCCATGGTTTCTATGGCCAGACGAATTTTCTCCGCCAGTTTGTCTATCTGCTGACGATCGACAAAGCGTGCCACCACCAGAAACTCTTCTCCGCCCCAGCGCACCACATAATCATAATTGCGAAATAGGGTGTTCAGTCGCTGCGCCACCTGAGTCAGCACATGGTCGCCAACCAGATGGCCATAGGTGTCGTTGATGGGTTTGAAATGATCTATATCGACGATAAAGGCAAGCATGTCGGCCTTGACCGGTGCCTGACCCATTTCTCTGGCGGCGTCGTAGGCGCGCTTCACCCGGTTGACGTCCTGGTCGATGACCTCTTCGATGAAATGCCGATTCTTTATGCCGGTTAGCGGATCTTTCTGGCTCATCTCGTGCAGTCGTTTGTTTTCAAGCGCCAATGCCTGGGTGCGCTCATCGATCTTTTGTTCCAGGCGTGTGGTCGAATATGTAATGGCCTGCTTATATAGCCGGTGCATGAGATAGGCTAGCGCGACGATGGCGAATAGACAGGCGAACAGATAGTTAAGCTGCAGTGCCGGTGTCAGTTCGTGAAGACTGGCTAGCCATGAGGAGGAGGTTAAGCCTGTGCCTCTGTTATGACTCAATGCTGTATTCGATGCGATCGAGCCGTCGTCTTTTCGTCCCGCGATCGAAGGCGCATAACTTACCAAGGGTGAAAGGCCCTGGGCGGCATTTGTCTCAAGCCCAGGTAACATGGCCGATGCCTGGTTGAAGGGGGCGGCCAGCAGCTGCGCCAGGCCCGTTGCCGAATAGGCCTGTAGCGGAAAAGATAACGATAGGGTTAGGCAGCACGCTAAGCATGTGCCACGTCCTAGTGGATAGTGTCGAGAACGCCTGACCATAAAGGGATACCTCTAGTTTAAACACACGCTTTGGGGCACTTAATCTGGCAAGGCTGTAACAAAAAGGTGTATGTAACGCTATTTTGTTACATCCTGTATTCATATGTATACGGATGTATATTATGTTGCTTAGTCCGATTTTGCAACACTGGTCTTAAGAAACACACATATTGACGAGTGCAAGGGGCGATAAATGCTGGTAGGCGTGCAGAGGTGTGCGTCTTGCTAATAGTCGATACCATGCTCGATCTGCATAGGCATAGGCATAGGCATAGGTATAGGTATAGGTATAGGCAGAGGAAATAGGTTTACGCAGAGGAAGAACAAGAATTGGTGAAAGGGAGCAGGGCACAGGGCAGTTACTTGGTGCTTAGCTATCAATGGAATTTAGGGGCATTTTGCTTAGTAAGGGCGCGGCAAGCACCGCGCCCATGTTTGGGTATAGAGGCTGTGGCTGTTTTCAGGGCTAGTGTTCAGGGCTAGTGTTCAGGGCTTATGCTCAGGACTTATGCTCAGGGCTTGAGCTCTGGGCTTGTGTTCAGGGCTTTGCTCTGGGCTTGTGCCCAGATCCCAGACCTCATAGCTTGTGTCCTGTGCCCAGCTGGCTGTTTGGTGTCAGGCCCAATAATGCTTTGGTATTGACTGTATTGGCTTAGCGGCTGATACCGTTAGTCAATCCAGCAAGCCCGAACCGGCCTAGTCTATTTTTCTGCTGCGCTGTGGCGCTTTAGCAGGTTAGCCGTGATATCAGATAGGCTGAGCTGCTGATCTTCTAGTAGCACCAACAGGTGATAGATAAGATCTGAGGCTTCGTTCACCAGCTCCTCCTTGTCATGGGTGGCGGCCGCCAGGGCGGTCTCCAGTCCCTCTTCGCCAACCTTCTGGGCGATGCGTTTGGTGCCTCGCTCAAACAGGTGAGCCGTGTAGCTACTCTTGGCGTCTTGCCCTTTGCGTGAGGCTATCAGGTTTGCAAGATTGTCGATGAAGGGGTGCGCCTCGCCGTCGGGCCAGCAACTCTCCCGCTCCAGATGGCAGGTGGGGCCATTAGGGATCACCTGCACCAACAGGCTGTCGTTGTCACAGTCACTGTCGATGGCGATGAGATCCAGCGTATTGCCCGATGTCTCACCCTTGGTCCACAGGCGCTGCTTGCTGCGACTAAAGAAGGTGACCTTGCCGCTGGTGAGTGTCTGAGCCAGTGCGGCCTTGTCCATATACCCCAGCATCAGTACCTTACCCGTGAGGTGGTTTTGTACCACGGCAGGTAGCAGGCCTTGCTGTTTTTCCCAGTCCAAATTATTGAAATCTTCTACGTTCTTCATCTTTATTCCTTGGGCAGATTAAGGGCGGTTACAGCCGCATCTGGATGCCGTTGTCGCGCAGGTAACGCTTCAATGCCTGAATGTCGATAATGCCTTTGTGAAACACGCTGGCGGCCAGGGCGGCATCGACGCCGGCCTGTGCAAACACCTCAAGAAAGTGCGCCATGGTGCCGGCACCGCCCGAGGCGATAAGCGGCACGTCGCAGATGGCGCGCACCATGGCAAGCTGCTTGATGTCATATCCCTGGCGGACGCCATCCTGGTTCATCACATTAAGCACTATCTCTCCGCAGCCGCGCTTCTGTACCTCTTCCACCCAGTCCTGGGTATACCACTGGGTATCTTTGGTTGCCGCCTCGTCGCCGGTAAACTGCTTTACCTTGTAGCTGTCGCTATCGGCGTCATAGTAGGAATCTATGCCGATCACTATGCACTGGCGGCCAAATTCATCCTGCAGGCGATCGATCAGGCTAGGATCGCTCAGCGCCGGCGAGTTGATGGAGATCTTATCGGCACCGAAGGCCAGCTTCTCGCGCGCCTGCTCGATACTCTTGATGCCGCCGGCGACGCAGAAGGGGATGTCTATCTGCTCGGCGACTCGGCTGACCCAGCTCTTATCGACCACTCTGTCGTGGGCACTGGCGGTGATGTCATAAAACACCAGTTCGTCGGCACCCTCAAGGGCGTATCGCGCGGCAAGGGGCACTATGTCGCCGACGATCTCATGGTTACGAAACTGCACGCCCTTGACGACCTTACCGTCTCTGACATCCAGGCAGGGCACTATGCGTTTGGCCAGCATGCGATCGCCTCCTCTACGTTAAAGTTATTGATAAGCAGCGCCTTGCCTATGATGATGCCGCTGGCGCCGCTGTCACGCACGGCGCTCACATCATCTAGGGTGGCGATACCGCCCGAGGCCTGCCACTGGATCTCTGGGTAGCGCTCGGCAATTTCTTGATAAAGCGCCGTATTACTGCCTTGCAGTGTGCCGTCACGGCTGATGTCTGTTACCAGTGCGTGTTTGAGGCCATAGGGGGCGAAGGTGGCGACCAGGGATTCCAGTGTCTTGCCACCGCCGCTCTGCCAGCCGGAGACGGCGACTATCTTCTCGCCCGCCTCGTTGATGTTGACATCCAGCGCCAGGCAGATGGCATCGCTGCCATAGGTCTTGAGCCAGCCCTGTACCAACTCGGGCTGCTTGACCGCGAGAGAGCCTATTACCACCCGCTTGACGCCGAGCGCTAACAGCTCTTTGACCTGAGCTTCGCTGCGAATGCCGCCGCCGACCTGAATGTTGGCATCGAGATTGTCGACCAGTTCGCCGATGAGCCGGGTCTGCCTTCTGTCAGGGTCTTTGGCGCCGGTCAGATCGACGATATGCAGCCAGGTCGCGCCCTGAGCCTGATAGCGCTGCAGCTGCGCCAGTGGGCTGAGATCGAAGGTGGTCTGCTGGGCGTAATCGCCCTGATAGAGACGCACCACCTGTCCCTCGATGAGATCGATTGCTGGGATGATCATAGGGCGTCCTCCTTGGTAAAGCTGTCGCTGGTCATCTTCATAAAGTTTTTCAAGATAGTGGCGCCAACGGCGGCGCTCTTTTCGGGATGAAACTGCACGCCCATAAAGTTGTCTTTGGCGATGGCGGCGCTAAAGCCCTCGCCATATTCACTCTTGGCGATGGTGAAGTCCCCAAGTGGCGCGCGGTAGCTGTGAACGAAGTAAACGTAGCTCCCCTCGGCAACGCCGGCAAACAGCGGGTGCTGGCTCGGGCTTATCTGATTCCAGCCCATGTGAGGCAGGGGCAGGCCCTTTGAATCGAGCTGCTCGATATTGGTGTCAATCAGCCCCAGACACTCACAGTTCTTGCTACTATTCCCGTAACTTAAGCCACCGCGCTCCTGTGAGGCTCTGGTCAGCATCTGCATGCCCAAGCACACGCCGAGCACTGGCTGGGTCAGGCAACATATGGCGTCGATAAGGGCTTTATCCTTAAGCGCCTGCATGGCGGCCTTGGCGGTACCTACGCCCGGCAGTACCACACGGGTGGCGGCCTTGATCTTGGCGATATCGTCGCTCACCTCCACGTCAGCGCCGATACGCTCGAATGCGTAGCGCACCGAGCTTAAGTTGGCGCAGCCGGTATCTATGATGATAGTGGAGTCAGTGGGCACCTTAGTTTCTAGGCTTGTCATAGCACCCCCTTGCTCGATGGCAAGGCGTCACCCTCGACCTTTACCGCCTGGCGTAGGGTGCGGCCCAGTACCTTAAACAGGCTCTCGACCTTGTGGTGATCGTTGTCCCCCTGGGTGGACAGGTGCAGTGTACAGCGCAGGCCATCGGCCAGAGAGCGGAAGAAGTGCGGCACCATCTCGGTGGCCATCTCACCCACCATCTCACGCTCGAACTGGCCCTCAAACTTGATGAAGGGGCGACCGGACAGGTCCAGCAGGCAGCTGGCACTGGCTTCATCCATGGGGATACTAAAGCCGAAACGTGCGATGCCGCGTTTATCCCCTAGGGCTTGTCTGAGTGCATCGCCTATGGCCAGCGCCGTGTCTTCCACGCTGTGGTGATCGTCGATCTCCAGGTCGCCATCGACACTGACGTCCAGCCTGAAATTGCCGTGGGTGGCGATTTGGTCCAGCATGTGGTCGAAGAAACCTATGCCGGTATCGATACTGCTCTTTAGCTCACTGTCGAGATCGACCGTGACCTTGATATCGGTTTCCTTGGTGGTGCGCACCACGGTCGCCACGCGATTGCCGCCAAGGAGCTGCTCGGCGATGGCGTCCCAGTTCATGCTATCGCGATTGTACTGTATCCCCTTAATGCCCATGGCGTCGGCCAGGCCTAGATCGGTTTCTCTGTCGCCAATCACCGCGGATTGGGTAAAGTCCACCCGCCCTTCGGTGAGATAGGCCTTAACCAGGCCGAGCTTAGGCTTGCGGCAGCTACAGTTTTCATCGTCAAAGTGAGGGCAGATAAGCACCTCATCAAACTTGACGCCCTGGCTGTTGAAGATCTGCATCATCATATCTTGCGGCGCATCGAAGTCATCCTTGGGGAAGGAGGGGGTGCCCAGGCCATCTTGGTTACTGACCATCACCAAGCGATAGCCAGCGCCCTGCAGCTTGAGCAGCGCCGGGATCACCTGAGGCTCAAACACCAGCTTAGCCAGACTGTCGACCTGCTTGTCGGTGACGGGTTCTTCTATTAGTGTGCCATCACGGTCGATAAAGAGGATTTTCTGTTTCATCATGCTTCTACCTTAAATCTGCTTCTATCTTGAATTTTGTTTTAATTGAGTAGTATGCCTGGTTAGGCTCTTTGGCTGAGCTGCGCGAGTAGGGCATCTGTCTGCTCATCACTGGTAAAGCTGAAACGTATGGCATCGGCAAGCGCCGGGTCTTTATAGGCCCGGGCGACCACACCCGCCTGTTTGAGACGCGCCTGCATCTCACCGACTTTTGCCTCATTTGCCTGGTCGAAATAGGCCAGCACGAAGTTGCCAAAGGCGGGAAGCACCCTGGCGCCTGCAGCCGTTAATGCCGCTGCCAGCCTTTCACCGTTGGCTTTAAGGGTGTCGACCTGGGTCTGCATCCGCTCAATTCCCTCGGCACTTAAGGCTTCTATTGCCAGCTTAGCCACCGGCAGCGGCACTGGATAGGGGGCGATCACCCGCATCACCATCTCTATGATGGCTTCATTGGCCAGCATGAAGCCGCAGCGGGCACCGGCCAGGGCGAAGGCTTTCGACAGAGTGCGCAGCACCACCAGGTTGTCGTATCGCTCCACAAGCTTGACGACGCTCAACTCGGGTGAAAACTCGATATAGGCCTCATCGACCACCACCAGGGTATCTGGCAGACTTCGGATCACCGCCTCGATGGCATCGGGCTCAATCACAGTGCCGGTCGGGTTGTTGGGGTTGCAGATAAACACCAGCTTGGCATCGCCGACCAGGCTCGGCAGATCCTGGGGCAGTTGATAGGCAGCATCCAGGCGCAGGGCGTTAACATCGACATTAAAGGTCTGCGCACTGATGGCATACATGCCATAGGTGGGGCCGAAGCAGGCGATGCTGTCACGGCCCGGGATGCAGAAGGTTCGGATGAGCAGCTCGATGGCCTCATCGGCGCCGCGACTGGTGAGTACCTGTCGGCTCGACAGCCCGGCATAGTCGGCATAGCGCTGGATAAGCTCGGGCGGCTGACACTCGGGGTAGCGGTTTAACCCTTCTAATTCGCTGTTATTAAAGGGGGACTCGTTGGCATTTATCCAAATTTGTCCCTCACCGCCGATGCGGCGCGCCGACTGATAGGGCTCGAGGGATAAGAGTTCCGGCCGGGCGAGACGCTCGGCGAGTGATGTCGCGTTAACACTTATCTTAGCTTCTACACTCATCTTATTTCTCCTCGCCCGTTAGCGTGGCAAGTCGTACGGCGACGGCATTTCTGTGGGCGTCCAGCAGCTCGGCGCTGGCCAGGGTCATGACACAATCGCCCAGTCCCTGTAGCCCTTCTGCGCTGAGTTCCTGCACGGTAAAGCGGCGACTAAAGTCTGCCAGCGACAAACTGGAGACGGCGCGGCTATAGCCATAGGTGGGCAGCACGTGGTTGGTGCCGCTGGCGTAATCGCCTACCGACTCTGGGGTATAGGCGCCGAGAAATACCGAGCCGGCGGCGCGGATTTTGCTCAGCACTTCACGGGGGGCGCGGGTCTGTATGATCAGGTGCTCTGGGCCATAACGATTAGAGACCTCGGCGGCCTGATCCATATCGGCGACCATCAGGGTGCGACTGGCGCTGAGGGCCTGAATGGCGATTTCGGCCCTGGGCAGCCTGGCCAGTTGCTCGCTAAGACTTAAATTAACGGCGTCGGCCAGTGTCTGGCTATCTGTCACCAGCATCACCTGAGAATCTGGGCCGTGCTCCGCCTGCGACAGCAGATCGGCGGCGATGAAGTCAGGGTTGGCGTCGCCATCTGCGATCACCAACACCTCAGAAGGGCCGGCGGGCATGTCTATGCTGACCACGCAGCGGCTATCCTGAGCCACCAGGCGCTTGGCCTCGGTGACATAGCGATTGCCCGGGCCGAAGATCTTATCTACCGCTGGCACAGATTCTGTCCCCAGCGCTAAAGCCGCGATCGCCTGAGCGCCACCGACCTGATAGATATCCGTGATGCCACAAGCCTTGGCCGCGTAGACGATGGCATCATTAATGGGCGGGGGACTGACCAATACTCGCTGCTCACAGCCAGCGATCTTAGCCGGCAGCGCCAGCATGAGTACGGTGGAGATCAGCGGCGCGCTGCCGCCTGGAATATAGAGGCCGACCTTTTCGATAGGCTCGCTGCGCAGTTCGCAGCGCACCCCGGCTTGGGTCTCAAGATCGATCCCCTTAAAGGCCTGCGCCTGGTGAAAGGTCTCTATGTTGGCTTTGGCCTGCTCGATGGCGGCCTTGATCTGGCCATCGACTCGCGCGCTGGCAGCCTCGATGGCCTCGTCACTCAGGCACAGGGCGTCGAGCTCCACCCTGTCGAACTGACGAGAGAAGGCCCTTAGCGCGGCATCCCCCTGGCTGGCGACTGTGTCGATAATATCCTTGACCTGCTGCTCAAGATTGGCATCGCCAATCAGCGGCGAGCGTGACAGGGCCTGGCATCTGGCCTGGTCATCTAGCGCCTGCCAGTCGAGGCGCTGCATCTGTGTGGCTGTGATGGTGCTTGTTGTCATGGAGTTTGTTGTCATGGTGCTATCCCATCATCTTTTCGATTGGCATCACCAGGATGGAGCTGGCGCCGAGCTGAGTCAGGGCCTCCATGGTATCCCAGAAGAGATCTTCACTGCTGACGGCGTGGATGGCCACACGATTGGTGTCATCGTTCAGCGGCAGTACGGTAGGGTTCTCGGCGCCTGGGAGCAGGGCGACGATCTGGTCCAGCGTCTCGGTGGGGGCGTGTAGCAGGATATACTTGCTCTCCTTGGCGCGCACCACGCCGTTGATGCGAGAGAGGATCTTGTTGATCAGCGCCTGCTTGGTCTCACTCTGCTCCTGGGTGGATTGGATGATGCACGCCATGGAGCGGTAGATCACCTCTGTCTCATACAGGCCGTTGGCTTCCAGGGTCGCGCCGGTAGAGACCAGATCGCAGATGCCATCGGCCAGTCCTGCACGGGGAGCAACCTCTACCGAGCCCTTAAGCATACAGTCGCGGTAGTTGATGCCCTTTTCCTGCATGAAGCGGCGCAGCAGGTTAGGGTAGGAGGTGGCAATGCGCAGGCCTTCTAGTGAGGCGGCATCCTGGTAGGCAAACTCGGTCGGTACCGCCAGCGATAGGCGACAGGCACCAAAGTCGAGCTGGCGCAGCTTGATGCAATCGCTTGGCTTACCCATAGTTTGGCGCTCTATCTGCTCCTCTTCGAGGACGTTCTCGCCTATGATGCCAAGATCAACCACGCCATCCATCACCAGGCCGGGAATATCGTCGTCGCGTACTCGCAGGAGGTCGATGGGCATGTTGTCAGAGTGGGCGATGAGGCGCTGTTCGTTGACGTTAAACTTAACGCCACAGCTCTTGAGTAGCTTCTGTGATTCTTTAGACAGGCGGCCGGACTTCTGAATGGCGATACGTAATCGATTTGACTCTGACATAGGATGATTCCTCATTTGTTGATTCAGTAAACTTGTTTAAATCGTTTTAAAACAAAATCTTAAGCTAGAAACTAAAAACCCCCGGAATTCCTTCCAGGGGTTTTAGATCGCTTTTGAATCAACCGCCAGAAGGAAATAGTCCTCCGGCAGTAAGCATCCGAAGGCTACCGCATATGATGGTGATGATGGATAGTATTCAAACGCTGTGTCATGTTCTGTCTTCTCTCGCAGTGCGTAATTTGGGGCGTCAGTTCGCCCTGTGTTGTATTTAAACTAATCAAGTTTGCATGAGTATGCAAGCGCTAATTTAAGCGGGGTGAAAATTCTTCAACTTGATGCTTTGTTGAGCACTCTCAGCTTCAATCTGAGTTTCTATCTGAGTCTTGATCTTAGTCTAGGCCGTAAGCGGTAGAGTTTGATTCGTTAGGGCAGCGGCTAGCCGATGGTTCAAGTCCCTTGTGCTGGCTAAGAAAATCCGCATAATGCCAGCATGTCATTTTAAACATCAACGATTAACCATCAGCCATTCATTGAACAAACGACTGACTCAGGATGTACAACAGGTATTTGCCCCCGATGGCAGCTTAAGCCGTCATATCAAGGGCTATAGCTGTCGCGTTCAGCAGCAGACGATGGCGACTCGAGTCAGCGAGACGCTGCAAAAGGGCGATAACCTAGTGGTCGAGGCGGGCACGGGCGTGGGCAAGACCTATGCCTATCTGGTGCCGGCGCTGCTAAGCGGCAAGCAGATCATCGTCAGTACCGGCAGTAAAAACCTGCAAGAGCAGCTGTTTTTCAAAGACTTACCTGCACTACTCAATATTCTCGGCATAAGGCCCAAGGTTGCCTTGCTCAAGGGGCGCAGTAACTATCTGTGTCAGCACCTGATGGCGAAACAACTCAGCGGCGTCGAGGTGACCGACGGCAAGATCTTAGACGATCTGCTGCGTATCGATCAGTGGGCCAGCCAGACGGTGGATGGTGATATCGGCAGCCTCTACTCCGTCCCGGAGACGTCGCCCGCCATTCCCCTGGTGGTGAGCAGTAAAGAGTCCTGTATCGGCAAGGGCTGTGAGCATTATGAGGCCTGTTTCACTCGTAAGGCCCGCGCCAAGGCGCTGGACGCCAAGATCATCGTGGTGAACCATCATCTGTTCTTCGCCGATCGCATCCTGAAAGAGACGGGCTTTGCCGAGCTGCTGCCCGATAGCGACGTGGTGATCTTCGATGAGGCGCACTTGCTGCCCGATATCGCCGTGACCTATTTCGGTCAGCAGCTTAGCTTCAAGAGTCTCGTTCGCCTGCTTGAGCGTTTTAACGAACTCTATCGCACCCAGATGGCCGACTCGCCGCAAATTGGCGCCATGACCGCTCGCTGCCATACCCAGCTGCTACACTGGCAGGGGCTGTTGTTTGCCAGCGAGGAGCGTGACTGGCGCCGCCTCCTTGGCGATAAGGCCCTGATGGAGGCGGCCTGGTCGCTGGTCTCCGAGCTGACCGCCTATCGCACCATGTTGCTGGGTTACCTTGGTCGCAACGAGGCCTTTGACGATGGGGTGGAAAAGTTTGATGTGCTGCTCAGCAAATTAACCGTTTTTATTCAATGTGATAACCCAGACAGTGCCTACAGCATAGAATATGGTTATCAGTACCTGACGCTGCGGATCGCCCCCATCAAGGTGGCCAAAGAGTGTCAGTCGTTGTTCAGTCCTGATGTCAGCTGGATCTTTACCTCGGCTACCCTGCAGATCAACCGAGATCTGTCGCTGTTTACCAAGGCGCTGGGGTTGGATAAGGCCAGTGCAAATACCAAAAGCAGCACCAACCGCAGCACTAACAGCACTCACACCACCACGAACACCACCACTCACACAGCCATACTGGACAGTCCCTTCGACTATGCCCGCCAGTCGCTGTTCTGTGTGCCGCGCCATCTGGCGGCGGTGGCCAGCCAGGAGCGTGCCGCCAAGCAGTTGGTGGAAATAGCCATAAAGGCCATTAACGCCGCCAAGGGGCGCACCTTCATGCTGTTTACCAGCCATCGCATGCTCAACCTGGTGGCGGTAATGTTGCAGGGCCGGGTCGACTATCCACTCTTGGTCCAGGGCCAGGCGGGCAAGCAGACTTTGCTTAAGAAATATCGACAGCTGGGCAATGCCGTATTGCTGGGCACGGGCGCCTTCTGGGAGGGGGTCGATGTGCGCGGTAAGCTGCTGAGCTGCGTGATTATCGACAAGCTCCCCTTCGTCTCGCCGGACGATAACCTCTACAAGGCCAGGGCCGACGGGGTGCAGCGTGAGGGAAAAGATCCCTTCATGGAGCTCTCCTTGCCTCAGGCGGTGATCTCCCTCAACCAGGGCGTGGGGCGGCTTATTCGTGACGAGAAAGACAGGGGGGTATTGATCCTGTGCGACAACCGTATCGTCAATCGCCCCTATGGCCAGGCGTTTATCAACTCTTTGCCGCCTATGCACCGCACGCGGGATCTCGACAGGGCGGTGAGCTTCCTGCAACAGATTGACTAGGGCCTGTTGACCTTTTGAGAACAAATTTTGTTCTAATTGAGCACGTTCAAATCGTGGCATGAGGCTGGAGATATAGTTATTCTATATAAAAGCCGAGCAACAAAGCGTTGAACGTGCTCAAGACGAACCCTGCGGGCAGCGTCTGTATCATTTTTCTACTGCGTTATCGCTCATTGATGTAGCACACTACATTACATTCGCTCTGCCTTGTATAAAATCGATACAGAATGCTGCAAAAATGAACGCGAAAGATAAACAGGCCCTAGGGACAGCCAAAGCGAACCTAGCCGTCCCTGGCTTTAGATGCTAGTGCAGCTTCATCCTTGGGCGCACCACCCCCATCATCTTCTCTACCAACCAGAGGGCTAAGGTCTTGGCGATGCCATGAATCGCCTTCTGGTGCATGCGATAGAGGGAGATATACATGAAACGGGCGATCTTACCCTCGACAAACATGCTGTCTTTGGTGAGGTTGCCCATCAGGCTGCCAACGGTGCTAAAGCGCGACAGATTCACCAGTGAGCCGTGGTCCACATATTCATATTCGGTCAGGCTGAGTCCCTTGAGGTCATTGAGAATGTTGCGCTCGACACACTGAGCCATCTGGTGCGCCGACTGCGCCCTTGGCGGCACGAAACTACCGTCTGGCTGCTCGCAGGCGCAGCAATCGCCAATCACATAGAGATCGTTATGGCCCTGGGCCTGCAAGGTGGGACGTACCAAAATCTGGTTGACACGATTTAAATTAAGTCCCTCAATTTGCTTGATAAAGTCTGGCGCCTTGACACCGGCGGCCCACAACACCAGATTGGCGGCGATCAGCTCATTTTCCGATGTGACAAAGCCCTTGGAACTGGCCTCTTCGATGCGGGTATTTTGCCGTACAGATACGCCGAGCTTGGTCAGCTCGCGGGTGGCAGAGGCGGCGATGCGCTCGGGCAGGGCGGGTAGAATTCTTGGGCCCGCCTCGATGAGGGTGATCGCCAGTCTGTCGGCGGTCATCTTGCTTAGACCATAGCTCTTGAGCAGATCGGTCACATGATACAGCTCGGCCGAGAGCTCCACGCCGGTCGCACCGCCGCCGACGATGGCGATGTTGAGCTTTTGCTGCTCGTCGGATTGATGCATGCGGGTGAAGCTGTCGAGCAGGGCGTTATGAAAACGGTTCGCCTGGTGGTGAGAGTCGAGGAAGAAGCAGTGTTCCTTCACCCCTGGCGTGCCAAAGTCGTTACTGACGCTGCCAACGGCCAGCACTAAGGTGTCATATTCGAGCTCTCTGGCCGGCAGCAGGGCCTCGCCCTTATCGTTACTGATGGCGCCAAGCTGTAATCGTTTGCCCTTAAGATCCAGCCCGGTAAGTTCGCCCAGCTGAAACTGATAGCCGTGTTTCACCGCGTGGGCCGAGTAGACCACGCCGTCGAGATCGGCATCGAGGGAGCCTGTGGCCACCTCGTGCAGCAAGGGCTTCCAGATATGAGTGCGGTTCTTGTCTATCAGCAGGATCTCGGCTTGCTGTTTCTTGCCTAACTTGTGTCCCAGTTGGGTAGCCAGGCCGAGTCCGCCGGCACCGCCGCCCACAATTACGATTCTTGGGATCTTTGCACTCATTGACAACTCCTTCTATTGGGGGCTCGGCGTAGCTTGCGTGTCTGTATCAGTCCGGCGCCGCTTGCGCGTCTGTATCAGTCCGGCACATATGATCAGGCTACAGCCCATTAACTGACTCGGGGTGAGGTGCTCGGCAAACAGGCTCCAGCCGATGATCACCACGGTCACAGGTTCGATATAGGCCAAGGTGCCGAAGGTCGCCGCAGGCAACACCCTGAGCGCCTTAACCGCTAATAAGATGGCCAGAAATCCAGGAAATACGCCGATGAGCGCCAGCCAGAACCATTGGGTTAAGCTCGGCATCACGGCTTGATGCATGGCAAAGGGGAGCAGGCAGAGGGCGCCGAAACTCAGCTGGATCAGTGTGCTCTGATAGGGGCTGGCACTGGCGGGCCGGCGATTGATCAACATGAAGCCGCTGTAACTTGCCAGGGCCAGCAGGGCAAAACCATAGCCCTTGAGATCGGCCGTACTGCCCGAGAGGCTCTCTAGGCTGGGTAAGATGGCGACCACCCCGACAAGGGCGATGCCGATGGCGAGCAGATCCTGGCGCATGAGCCGCTCTTGAAACAAAAAGTGGGCGCCTACCGCGCTCACCAGGGGCGCGAGGTAGATCACCATGACGGCGTTGGCCATGTTGATGTAACCGATAGCTTGTACATAGAACACCATGAAACCGGCCAGCATGGCGCCGTTAACCAGATGTCGCTTACTGGGGCGATGTAATATCTGCTGCGTTTTGCCCGTGAGCAGCATGTAGGTGATGAGGCAGGCGGCGCCTATCAGCAGGCGATAGAAGGTGATGATGCTGGCATCGAGGTTGGCGGTGCGGGCCAGGGCGCCTATGGTGCCCATCAAGACGGCCGAGCCCAGGGCCATGATGATGGCCTGTGAATGTGACTGACTCGCAGTCAGGGCTATGGTTTGACTCTGCACAGCTATACCCTCGAGTAAGAGAAGGCTTATCGATATTCTGTCGGCGAACGCTACCTTTGGCTTTTATGCCTAAAGCGCCTCCGTCGACAGCAGCCAGGCTAATGTGGCCAGACTCATTTGACTAGTCTCATGCGGCTAGCCTAGTGCGGCTAGCTTAGTGCGGCCATACTTAACGCGCATCTTGCTATTGCTCTAATTTATCGACTTAATTTAGCGTCTTATGTTATCGGGTTTATCCTCGGCTGAAAATCGATATTTACATCAAAGAGGAAGAAAGCCAGGGCGTCTATCAATCGTTATTTTGTGAGGTGGCATTGAGCTTAACACGGTCTGTTTTGCTAAGGTTCCCGGTTTTTATCTGGCGGAATTAGGGCTATACCTGGGCGGGTTTTACGTTATAATCGGCGCCATTCATCTTATGGTTTTGGCGATGAGGGGCGAGCGCCGTTGAATATGCAGCGCAGCGCCATGTTATCGCAACAGATTTGGTTCGTTTTACATGCCGGAAAATAAAGATTTCTCTGCCCCTTTAAGTTTACTTGCGCTCGATACCTGCACCGAGTTCTGTTCGGTGGCCCTGCAATATCAGGGACAGGTGTTTGCCCGTGAGGCCGATGCGCCGCGGGAACACAGTCAGCGTCTGCTGCCCATGGTACAAGAGGTGTTGCAAGAGGCGGGGATCTCGCTCAGTCAGGTAGACGTGATCGCCTATGGCCGTGGTCCCGGCAGTTTTACCGGCATTCGTATCTGTACCTCGATGACACAAGGGCTGGCCTTAGGGCAAGATCTGCCCGTGGTGGGGATCTCAACCCTTGCCGCCATGGCGCAGGCCGCCATAACGCTCAAGGGAGCCGCGCAGGTCGCCACCGCCATCGATGCCCGCATGGGTGAGATCTACTGGGGTGAGTATCGCGCCGTCGATGGCCTGGCCAGTCTGGTGGGGGAAGAGCGGGTCTGCGCGCCAGAGGAGTTGTTGAGCCAGCTGGCTTTTGACACGCCGCTTGCCGCCTGTGGCACAGGCTTCGATGCCTATCCGGCGTTATTGACCGAGCAGATGAGCCTGGTTGAAGAGGCTAAGTTCCCACTCGCGCGCTTTATGCTGCCGCTGGCCGAGGCGGCGGTGAAGGCCGGTCTGGCGACCGAGGTCGATCAGCTACAGCCCGTCTATCTGCGCGATACCGTGACCTGGAAAAAACTGCCCGGTCGCGAGTAATTTAGTGTAGGCTTGAAGCATAATCGCGTAACCAGACTGTCAGGAGAGAAGGGGGAATCACTTTGATGCAAGTTTCGTCATCTAGTCTGATGCCTGGGCTCTCTTCGGGCGCATCGGCGATTAGCGATGCCATCGCGCCCCAGCAAGGGGTGCGAGCCAACGTCATCGATGTGACGCCCGTTGGGCCTGCCGCAGCCGGGCGAGCTGAGCTTGATGCCGCCGCTAAGAGCTCCACACAGCTCGCCGAGCAGAATACGAGTTCGCTCGAAGACAGACTCAACGCCAAGCTCGAGTACGATCAACAGACCGGCAACAGCCGCGGCGCCATAGGTCAATATCTGCTGCATCAACATGCCGCTCAGCGCGATGCCATCTCCCAGATGGTGGGCATAGACACCTATGTTTAGGTTCATGTTTAGCTAGGTTCAGGTTTAGTCTTTAATAAAGGAAGATGTTTCGGCGTAGCGCCAGCGTGTCTAAAGCGCCGGCTATCAAGGCATCAACAACCTATAGGACGGGTTCTCCAGTATGGCTTTTTCTATCGATTCCCTCTCTTCTCGCGCCGGTATGCCGACTCGCAGCCTCTTCATGGTAGAGCTATTGCTGGCGCTGGTGCTGATACGCATTCCCTATCTGAGCGTGCCCTTCAAGTGGCTAGAGAGTTATTTTCACGAGGTATCTCACGCCCTGGCGACCCTGTTTAGCGGCGGCATAGTCAGTCATATCGAACTTTATCCCAACGGCGCTGGCCTGTGTGTCAGCCAAGGGGGCTGGCCCGTGCTGATCGGCTTTGCCGGTTATTTTGGCGCGGCGCTCTGGGGATTGCTGATCTTTCATCTGGCTACCTGGGCCAAGGGGATCCGCGTCAGTTTTAGTTGCTTAGGATTGGTGGTGTTGGCAAGTATCGTGCTCTGGGGACGGGATCTCTTGACGGTCGCCATCTTGTTGATGCTGGCCCTGCTGTTTTTGCTGCCGTTAAAACTCAGTCACAGCCCGCTGCTCACCTTCGCCCTACGGGTGATGGCGCTGATGGTGATGTTAAACGCGCTCGCCAGCCCGACCGTGTTGCTGGGCATGCCGGGACGGGGTGATGCCGCCATGTTGGCCGAGCAGACCTGGATCCCGGCCTGGATCTGGGTAGGCGTCTGGTTGCTGACCAGCCTGACCATGCTCTGGCTCTGCTGGCGCAGGGTCGATAGTGCCAATCAAGTCGGCCCGCAAAAAGTGTAACCGACTGTATATCAGGTTTTATTTTATCAATTAGCCTGCTAGCTTAGGCCTTTCCAATAGCCTTATTTCAGGGAGAGAATCGATGAAATCCTTAACTTTAGCGGCCTCACTGGCATTAGCCATAGGCGTGGCAGCGCCTAGCCTGGTCAGCCCAAAGTATGCCCAGGCCAGCGAGCCGACTCTGGTCAATCAACAGGTCACAGATGCGTTAAGCAATCCATTGCGCACAGCGGCAAATGTTGAGCGAGACCAGTATCGTCATCCAGGCGAGACCCTTAGTTTCTTCGAGATTAAACCGAGCGATACCCTGGTGGAGTTGTGGCCCGGCGGCGGCTGGTACGCCGAGATCCTGGCGCCCTATCTGGCCAAGGAGGGGCACTATATCGCCGCCAACTTCGATGCCAACCCGCCTGAGGGCCTTGAGGTGCCAGGCTATCGTATTCGCCTGGGCAAGGCGCTGGATAGTTGGCTGCAGAGCCATTCCGATAAGCTGGGACAAGCCTCTAGCATACCATTCGACCCGCCAAGACTCGTCAGTCTCGGCGCCCCTAACAGCGCCGATGCCGTGCTGACCTTTAGAAACCTGCATAACTGGGCCAAGGCCGGAGCGCTTGAGCAGGTCTTCGCATCCGTCTATGAGGTGCTTAAGCCTGGCGGTACCTTTGGCGTGGTCGAACACAGGGCCAATCCTGGCATGGACCTGAGCACTGGCTACATGGTGCAGGATGAGATGATCGCCCTTGCCGAGAAGGTGGGTTTTACCCTGGTGGCTAGCAGCGAAGTCAACGCCAATCCTAAGGACAGTAAAGATCATCCTAAGGGCGTCTGGACCCTGCCGCCGAGCCTGCGTCTTGGGGAGCAAGATAAGGCCAAGTACCTTGCTATCGGTGAGAGCGATCGTATGACGCTGAAATTTATTAAAAAACCTAAAGCATGAGTGATCCATTAGCGCCGCTGTGTGCTCCAAGCCAGGGGAGTGACGAGGTCACTATCACGCTGCCCCATATTCGCCTCGGTGGGCGTCTATGGGGCGAGGCGGATAAGCCGCTACTGCTGGCGCTCCATGGCTGGCTGGATAACGCCAATAGCTTCGCGCCGCTCGCCCAGCATCTTGATGACTATCGGCTGCTGGCGATCGATTGGCCGGGCCACGGCGCGTCACAGCACAGGCCCGGCGGTTATCCGCTGCACTGGATAGATTACCTCTATGATCTTGAGTTGCTGATCGATGCCATAGTGCGTCATCAGCCGCTACATGGGGTGATAGGCCACTCGCTGGGGGGCATAGTGGCCTCGGCCTACAGCGCCGCCTTTGCCGAGAAGGCCGAGCGCTGGATCTTAATCGAGGCGCTCGCGCCCCTGTTTGAGTCGCCGGATAAGAGCAAGTTGCGGTTGAGGCGCAGCTTCGACGCCCATCAGCGCGCGGCGACGAGTCAGATGGCGGCTAAACCTGTGGTGCTAGATGCTGCCGTCAGGGCGAGGCATAAACTGACTGGGCTGGATATGCCCTGGTGCCGATTGATCCTTGAGCGTAACTTGCAGCAAATGGAGGGTCAGTATTATTGGCGCAGCGACCCCAGACTCAAGCTGGATTCGCCCATGCGGCTCAATTTTGACCATGTCAGCGGCCTGATGCAGGGCCACGCCGGCAAGGTGCTGGCGATCCGCGCCAAAGCGGGTTACCCCCTGATGGGGAATGTGTCGGCAACCCGTGCTGGGGCTGGCAATAGTACTGGTCATAGTACGGGCGATCGTGCTGGCGATAATTTGGCCGATACGGTCGCCGCCTGGTATCAAGATCTCACTCAGGTAACGCTCGAGGGTGACCATCATCTCCATATGGGCAATCACCTTGAGGTTGCCGCGGCAATTAAGGCATTTTTAGCGTGACAGCCCCTCGGCAAGAGATGGTAAAATTACACTAGGATTTTTACTCTAATTGTGTGATGATGTTCAAAATTAAAACGCCCGTATGATTTTTTTGGGTGTTACCTACAATATTTATAAGTCAGTGTTTAGTTTCTATATTTGAAACCTTAGGTGAATGATTTCATTCACCCTAACTCTGCCTGGGGATTTAGGAGAGACTCGTGGAACAGCTTTGGACGAAAAATTTACCCCATGATGTGCCATCTATCATCGATGCGCAGCAATACAGCTCGCTCATCGACCTGTTTGAAAGCTCGGTGGCCAAGTATGCCGATCAGCCCGCCTTCGTCAACATGGGCGCGACGCTGACCTATCGTAAACTCGAAGAGCGCAGCCGTGCCTTTGCCGCCTATCTGCAAAATGAACTCAAGCTGGAGAAGGGCGATCGCGTCGCGATCATGATGCCTAACCTGCTGCAATACCCTATCGCCCTGTTTGGTATCCTGCGTGCCGGCATGGTGGTGGTCAACGTGAATCCGCTCTATACCCCAAGAGAGCTTAAGCATCAGCTCAACGACTCGGGCGCCAAGGCGATCGTCGTGGTGTCTAACTTTGCCAATACCCTGGAGCAGGTGGTGGATCAGACGCCGGTGAAGAGCGTTATCCTGACCGGTCTCGGGGATCTATTGAGCGCGCCTAAGCGCACCCTGGTGAACTTTGTGGTGAAGTACATCAAGAAGATGGTGCCTAAATATCATCTGCCCCACGCCATCTCTATGCGTCAGTCGCTCTCTAAGGGGCGTCGCCTGCAGTATGTGAAGCCGACCATAAAGGGAGATGATATCGCCTTCTTGCAATATACCGGCGGTACCACTGGAGTCTCTAAGGGTGCCATGCTGACCCATGGCAATATCGTCAGCAACCTGTTGCAGGCCGATGCCGCCTATTCGCCGCTGCTGGCGGATGGTAAGGAATTTGTGGTCACGGCGCTGCCGCTCTACCATATCTTCGCGCTGACGGTGAACTGTTTGTTGTTCCTCCATAAGGGGGCCAACAATTTGCTGATCACTAACCCGAGGGACATTCCGGCCTTCGTGTCTGAGCTAAAGAAGCATCCCTTTACCGCGCTTACCGGGGTGAACACCCTATTTAACGCCCTGGTCAGCTCCGAAGAATTTAAGACCCTAGATTTCGCCAACCTTAAGCTCTCTATCGGTGGCGGCATGGCGGTGCAACGCGCGGTGGCCGATAAGTGGCAGGGGATCACCAAGACCCGCCTGCTTGAAGGTTACGGCCTGACCGAGGCGTCGCCGCTGCTGACCTGTTGCCCATATAACCTAGAGGGCTACAACGGCTCTATCGGCTTCCCGGTCGCCAATACCGATATGCAGGTGCGTGACGAAGAGGGCAATGTGCTGCCTCAGGGGGAGACGGGTGAGCTCTACGCCAAGGGGCCTCAGGTGATGAAGGGCTACTGGCAGCGCCCCGAGGAGACGGCTAAGGTGATCGATAAGGATGGTTACCTAGCTACGGGCGATATCGGCTACATGGACGACAAGGGTTTCTTCTATATCGTTGACCGTAAGAAAGATATGATCTTGGTCTCCGGCTTTAACGTCTTCCCCAACGAGGTGGAAGAGGTAGTGGCCCTGCATCCTAAGGTGCTGGAAGTAGCTGCCGTGGGCGTTCCCCACGAGGTGAGTGGCGAGCTGGTGAAGGTGTTTGTGGTACCGAAAGATAAATCTTTGACCGAAGAGCAGGTGATCAAGCACTGTCGTCATCATTTGACGGGATATAAAATTCCTAAGCTGGTAGAATTCAGGGATGAGCTACCTAAGAGCAACGTGGGTAAGATCTTACGCCGCGAGCTGCGCGACGAAGCCAAATCGGCCTAGTTGCATAGGGAACCACCTGTTTTAGGTGACTCAAAGCCGGCATAATGCCGGCTTTTGCGTTCACCGAGCCACAGTATTTGGAGATGAGATTTGACCTTTCAATATGTAGAGGATGACGCCAGCCTGAGCGCGCTGGTGGACAAGTATCGTCAGGCGAAGGTCCTGATGTTAGATACTGAATTTGTTCGCACCCGCACCTATTACGCCAAGCTGGGGTTGATCCAGGTCTATGACGGACAGACCCTCGCCTTGATCGATCCTGTGGCGGTGAGCGATCTCTCTGCATTTTGGGCGCTGCTGGAACGTGACGACATGATCACTGTACTGCACTCATGCAGCGAAGATCTCGAGGTATTGGCTCGTTATGGTCGTTGTCAGCCTAAGGTGTTGTTCGACAGTCAGATCGCCGCCGCACTCTGTGGTTGGGGCCATGGCATGGGCTATGCCAAGCTGGTGGAGCATTGCCTAGGCGTACAGCTGGATAAGGGCGAGTCGCGCACCGACTGGATGAAGCGCCCGTTGACCGATGCCCAGCTGCAATATGCCGCCAACGATGTGGATTACCTCTATCAGCTTTATCCCCAGCTGTTAGAAAAGCTCAAACAGAGTGGCAGAATGCCCTGGCTGTTGGAAGAGGGCGAGCGCATGACTCAGGGGCGTTTAGAGAGCCCGGATGGCGACAGCGCCTACCTTAGGGTGAAGAATGCCTTTCAGCTCAGCCCCAAGCAGCTGGCCTATCTGAAGGTGCTCGCCAAGTGGCGCCTGCAAAAGGCGCTGGACCGAGACTTAGCCCTGGGCTTCGTGATTAAAGACCACGCCCTGCTGGCGCTGGCCAAGAAGCAGCCCAAATCTACCGGCGAGATCTTCAGGATGACAGAGCTGACCGAGCAGGAGAAACGCATGCATGCCAAGGCGATCATCGCCGAGATGGCCAAGGCGGATCTGGATAACCTGCCCGAGGCTATCGATGTTATTGCACTAAAACCTGGCTATAAGTCGGCCTTCAAGGCGATCAAGCAGGCCTTGACCCTGGTGGCTGAAACCCATGAGGTGCCTATGGAGCTGCTGGGCTCTAAGCGCCATATTCATGAGTACCTGCAGTGGCGCTGGAATGACGGTCAGGGCGAGACGCCCTTGGTGTTACAGGGCTGGCGCGGTGAACTGAGTCAGGACGTCTTGGCCGAGATCAGCTGCTAGGGCGAGTATCCCAGTCTTTTTTACTCGCAGCCGTTAAAAGGCGCCCATTAAAAAGCCCTCATCAGAGGGCTTTTTTTGCTGCGTTAATGCGCGTTAATACACGTAAGTGCTGCTTTTTTCCTGCCCAGGAGCCTACGGCTTTTCCGGCAGGGTGACGTTGAGTTCCAGTACCGACAGGTTGTCGTCGTTCTGATCCAGCTGCACCGACACCTGGTCGCTGTCTATCTGCACATACTTGCGGATCACCTCGATGATCTCCTGTTTCATCGCCGGGAAGTAGTCTGGCGCATCACGCTCGCCGCGCTGATGGGCGACGATGATCTGCAATCTTTCCTTGGCGGTGACGGCGGTCGTTGGCTCTTTTTTCGCTCTGAAGTAATCGAGTAAAGACATAATTAGCTACCAAATATCCTTTTCAAGAATCCTTTTTTCTCTTCGGTGACGAAACGCATCTCTACTTCTTCACCCGTTAGTCGTGCCACGGCGTCGCTGTAGGCCTTACCGGCATCGCTCTCTTGATCGATGATCACAGGTATGCCCGAGTTAGAGGCCTTGAGTACGGCTTGCGACTCGGGGATCACCCCAAGTAGCGGAATGGCCAGGATCTCCTCCACATCCGCCACGCTGAGCATCTCGCCGGTGGCCACGCGGGTAGGGGAGTAACGGGTCAGTAGCAGCAGCTCCTTGACCGGCTCCAGCCCCTCTTCGGCGCGCTTAGACTTGCTCTGCAACATGCCCAGGATACGGTCTGAGTCGCGCACCGAGCTAACCTCCGGATTGGTGGTCACAATGGCGGTGTCGGCAAAATAGAGGGCCATCATGGCACCCGTCTCGATACCTGCGGGTGAATCGCAGATGATGTAGTCAAAGTCCTGCTTAAGCTCTTCCAGTACACGGCCAACCCCTTCTTTGGTCAGGGCGTCTTTGTCTCGTGTCTGTGAGGCGGGCAGTACAAACAGGTTGCTGGTGCGCTTATCTTTGATCAGCGCCTGATTCAGGTTGGCTTCGCCATTGATCACGTTGACGAAATCGTACACCACGCGGCGCTCGCACCCCATGATGAGATCCAGGTTACGTAGACCGATATCGAAATCGACCACGACTGTCTTATGGCCTTTCAATGCCAGGCCGGTGGCAATGGCCGCACTCGAAGTGGTCTTGCCCACTCCACCCTTACCTGAGGTGACAACAATAATTTGTGCCATGTTTGTTTTTGTCCTTTTCAATTTCTATAGCGATAGTGCTTCAACGGTAAGGCTGTCGCCGTCTAGCCTGATACAACCGCTCTTGATCGAGGCATGTGCCTGTAGATTCTCGGTTAACCAATATTGCCCAGCGATGGAGACCAGCTCGGCATCGATATTCTGGGCGATGATCACGGCATTCTTATCGCCATTGGCACCCGCCATGGCCTTGCCTCTAAGACTACCGTATATGTGTATGCTGCCATCTGCAATCACTTCTGCACCGTTACCCACGGCGCCAATGATGATGAGATCGCCATTCTTTGCGTAAATCTGCTGACCAGAGCGAATATTTTGCTTCACTATCTTGGTGGTCTTGGGCAGTTGGGGCTGGTTCTGACTCTGTTTGCCAGATTTAATCAGCGCAAGCCCTAAGGCCTTGGCCTGGTTGGCGATGGCACTCGGCGCGCCTGTGATCCCCACGATCACCAGTTGCCTTGAGATCAAAAGATCTTTGAGGCCGGCGAGGTTATAGTCGGGATCTGAGATGGCGCTGAGGTTGACCACCAGGGGCGCACCAAGAAAAAACTGCGGCGCGATGGCCAGTTTATCGTCGAGTTCGCGGGCGACCCCGTCGAGATCTGCATCATTAATATGCAGCACTGAAAGCGTAAATGAAGAGCCTTTTAATTCGAGGCTAGGTTTCTGCATTCCTAAACTTGCTCTTGATAAAATTAACCGGCCTGGGCCGGTTAGATATTATTATAATCCTTGCGCTCCATGTTATAGTGTGCGGAATTTGCTGGCAAGTTGAATAAACTGGAAATTTCGCCCTATATGATCTGTGCTGTATATAAGAGTCGCTTAAAACCCGATAGTTATCTTTTTGTGGAGAAACGCAACGATTTCGAGCGTGTGCCCGAGCCGCTGATGAAGATGTTTGGTACGCCCGAACTGGTGATGTTGCTGCCACTGAACAAACGTGAACAGTTAGCCCTTGCCGATATCGAAAAAGTAAAAGTTGAACTTGCCGAGAAGGGGTATTATCTTCAATTACCACCACCTCCGGTTAACCTACTCGAAGAGTACAAGAAAGAGATAGGTTATAGCAGAGATTAGGAAAATGCATGTTTTTAAAGAATGTTTTGCTAAGTGCTCTACTCGCAAATGGCCTGCTTTTAGCCAGCCCTTTACAAGCTCAGGAGTCCGCGCTCAGTTACGATCAGTATCTTTCTGAGTTAAAGCAGCAAGCAGTCGAGCAGGGGATCGCCCAGGGCACCATAGATGCGGTTTTCGATCAGATAAAGCTGTTC
The DNA here is from genome assembly GCF_000832025.1 of Shewanella sp. cp20. NCBI lineage: Bacteria > Pseudomonadati > Pseudomonadota > Gammaproteobacteria > Alteromonadales > Shewanellaceae > Shewanella > Shewanella sp. cp20. Next base: position 125,206 of record NZ_JPII01000046.1, read on the forward strand.
AAGAAGGCCGTTGTCAATGAACCCGCCAAGAGCGGCCCTGAGAATTTAGACAAATATTTGCCAAATCGGGTGAGCGAAGCCTTAGTCGAGCAGGCCAGAAGCCTGTATCGCGATAACAAGGCGCTTTTCGACCGACTCGGCAAGGAGTACGGCGTCCAGCCAAGGTTTGTGTTGGCCTACTGGGGCATAACCTCGGCCTTCGATGCCAGCGACTATCCCGCGCTGACGGTGATCGCCTCTAACGCCTACCATGGCGAACAGGCCTACGCCGGTGATGAGCAGAGTGATGCGGCGTTTATTTCGGCGCTCAAGCTGATGGAGCGCGACCAGCTCAGCTTCGACAGCCTCAAGAGCGATGCCTCCGGCCTGATGGGCTATCCCCACTTCACCCCCAAACAACTGGCTAAGTATGGTCAGGATGGTAACGGCGACGGTAGGGTAGATATCTGGCACAGCCTGGATGATGCCTTTGCCACCACGGCAAATTATCTTAAACAGCTGGGCTGGGATTATGATGGCACCTGGGGACGTCAGGTTAGCACGCCCAAGGCCTTACCCCAAGATCTCGTGGGGCTAGCGGTGCATAAGGGCTTCGATCAGTGGCAGGCGCTGGGCGTCAGACGCTTTAATGGTTCAGATCTGCCCTCACGCAAGGATATGCAGGTCTCGCTCATCATGCCAGATGGCAAGAATGGTCGCAGCTACCTAGTGTATGACAACTATCGGGTGCTCAGAAAGACCCAAGGGTCAGAACACCTTACCCTGGCCGTGACCTACCTGTCAGAAAGAATCAAGTATCCTGAGATAAAATAGACCATTTCAGATGCCGAGCAGGCAAGCGCCGCTCGGCCTCCCACATTAAGCCGGACTCAGCCCGCTGAAAGCGGCAGAGGTCGGCCCTTGAAAGAATAGTAAAGATGTCGTTTTGGAAAGAGAAAACCCTTGCAGAGTTGAGTGCCCAGGAATGGGAGTCGCTCTGCGATGGATGCGGTAAGTGTTGCCTCAATAAGATCATCGACGACGAAACCGATGAACTCTACTACACCAATGCCGCCTGTAAGCTGCTCGATGCAAAGGCGTGTCACTGCATGCACTACGAGCAGCGATTCACCTTTGTGCCCAGCTGCACTAAGGTGACGGTCGATAATATCGCCGAGCTCACCTGGCTGCCAGACAGCTGTGCCTATCGCCGCCTCTATCAGGGCCGCGATCTGCCGAGCTGGCATCCACTGTTAACCGGCGACAAGCAAAAGATGCATGAGCTGGGGATGTCGACCCGCGACAAGGTGATTAATGAGAACAAGGTGAGGTACCTTGAGGATCATATCGTGCTCTGGCCGCTCAAAGATTGCGACTAGGCGTTCGCTTTCTCATTAAAGCGAGGAAAATGTGGTTGTAGCTTCTACCTGTTTGGGCATTTGATGGGATTTTGAAGGTCATACCTTCATGGCAACCTAACGCCTGCCCGGCGGGGGTTGTGCAAGCACTCTTTTGGCACGCCGCAAGCACGTCCGTGTGGGCTCTGCGAAATCATCTGACCTACATGGATGTAGGGAATGCCGAAAAATGTAGGGAACATTTTCGGCCCTGATTTCGAAGGCCAAAAGCGTGCTTACACTCGTATTTATCATCTCTTCGATTTAGCTTCATCTGTTGCTAGTAGATACAAGTTATTCTTCTTAAAGAAAAAACGCACAAAAATGTGATATGAGATGTTGAATACTAGTTACAAGATAGATTAAAGTATCACCAATCAAGGACAGAGCTAGGCCAACTCGAATCAAACATCGACTACGCCATTCAGGGAATGAAAAAGCCAACCACCATGTGCCAATCAAATCCCTTAAAAGTTAACTCTGTTCTTATTTATTTCTAACAGCAAGCGGTAAAGGTTTCGTCTTTTCTAATAAGTTAGGTTTCACTTTGTTTTAGGATGAGTTACTTTACTCTTGTTATGCAATATCATTATTTATCGATTTTTCAATTGGTTATGAACAATTGTTAAGATGGGTATTAAGTGATATTGATTTACATAGGCGGCGTTTTCGTTAATAAGCGTTAACTCTCAAGTGCCAAAGGAATGCAAGGATTACTTTGGATGGAAACAAACTGTAAAGATCACTTCTCGAGTCTCAATAGCCAGTTTGGCCAGGTGATAGAAGATTCGTTTTCTTCAAATCAGGGCTCTAAGCTTGTCGAGTTGTTCCAATTCTCAGATGATTTGAATACGTGGACAGAGCTACTTAAAGATGGAACTGATTGCACCATTCTTATTAGTGCAATCCAAGAGTTTGAACTTGGTTTTCAGGCTGTTGTAAGTGGCCAATATAGGTACTCATTTTTAGCGCAGCGATATTTCTTGGAACAGATATGTCGATTTATCTATCTTTCAACCAATGAGCTCCACTTAAGACACTGGAAGCTTGGTCTACGGGATATATCTTGGGGGTCACTAGTCGATAAAGAGAATGGGATATTTTCGAAAATATTCATCCGAGCATTTTATTCAGAAGTAGAATCTGAAGGCGATCATTTAATAACTATAGCATCAAAGCTTTATAGAGAATCTTCTGAGTTTATACATGGAAATTTCAATAAAATTGAGGAGCTGCCAAACTCTATTGAATTCAACACCTCTCTACTGGAACGTTGGATTGATTTCATGGAAACTAGTAGGTTTTTAGCTTTATTCTTACTATTCATGCGGTTCTCAAAAGATATAGAGGGCCACGATCTCAATAAGATAGAGGAAATGGCAAGAGAGGAGTTGGGCGGAATCGTAGAGTTCAATCTCCTATTCGCTTCCTGAGGTAACCATAGAGATGACAGATTTTAAAATACGTACAGAAACCATTAAACCTACAAAAATATTAGATTATTTCGTAGAAACACCGGAAGATCGCTCAATCATTGAGCGACTCAAAAGTGATTCCCCTATTGTCTTGGTTGGTAGTCGCGGGGTAGGTAAGTCATTCTTGTTGAGAGTCGCGGAAGCTGAGCTAAAACGAGATCTAGAGCAGCTTAAGATTCTTCCAGTATACGTGTCATTCACACAAGGTGCGGTTCTGCAACTAACAGATGAATCCCAGTTTTATCACTGGATGCTTGCGAAACTGTGCTCATCGCTAATCAGAAGTTTAACGAAAGCTGGTTTCGTTTTGCCTGTATCTTTATTGTCGGGAAATAACGAAGAGCAAGAGGAGTATCTGTCCAGATTAGTTGAAGAATTTGAAAATTCATGGAAACCTCAGCCATCTCAGACGATAGATTCTCAATTTCTGCCATCGATAGATGATTTCAAAGAGGCTGTAGAAGATATTTGCGAAGAAGCCGGAATAGAGACGGTAAATTTCTTCATTGACGAAGCTGCTCATATACTAAGGCCTGCTCAGCAACGTCAGTTTTTTAGCCTATACCGGGATATTAATAGCCCATACATAAACTGTAATGCAGCAGTTTACCCTGGTGTAACATCATTTGGAGATTATTTTCAGCCAATACATGATGCAATTTTTATTAATCTAGAGAGAGATGTATCGAGTACCGGCTACGTCGAAAATATGAGGCACATGGTTGAGAAGCAAGCGGATAGTCGATTACTTGGGAAAATTGCACAAAACATAGGTAATTTTTCATTGCTGGCGTATGCGTCTAACGGAAACCCTAGAGTTCTCTTAAAAACTCTAGTAAGAGCGCCATCAGTATCCTCGCGCGAAGTAAATACTGTAATTAAAGAGTTTTACAAAAGCGATATATGGGAAGAGCATTCATTGCTTGCCGATAAATATTCTGGATTTGTGGATTTTATCAATTGGGGGAGGGACTTTGTTGAAGAACACGTTCTACCTGAAATAAAGCAAAAAAATGATACATATTTGTCCGATGACAAGAAAACGTCATGCTTCTTCTGGATTCACAAAGATTCACCCGCAAAGATAAAAAAAGCTTTAGGACTACTTTGCTATACAGGGATTATTTCATTGCATTCTGATGCGGTAAAAGCCACGAGAAGTGGTGTAGGGGCAAGATATAGTGTGAATATGGGGTGTTTGTTATCGTTAGAAAATACACCAGCTTCAACCGGAAACACTATCGTTCGTAACCTTACTATTAAAAGAATGACCGAGTATGGAGCCAATCACACAACATTTAGCAGCCTTGAAACAGATTTAGATGATTTCGATGATCAAACCATTAGTTCAGCTTTAGATGACCAACTTAGAAAGTCAGTCGATTTTCTTGATTTACCTGAGTGGCTTATTGATGCGTTAAAAGGACTGTCTCTAAATACGATCAGAGATGTTCTGGATGCCACAGAGGAGACTATCCAAAGAGCATATTACGTGGGCGAGGTACGCTCTAGGTATATTAAGAATGAAGCTACGTCTGCTGTTTTCGAATACTTGTCAGGATAAAGAATTAACAACTTGGACGCAGCAAAGCTGCGCCGGTGTTAGAGGCGTTAGGTGCCAAAGGAGTGTATTGTGCTTAAAGGACTAATTGAAAAAATTAAATCTATAAGAAAGCCAGAGCCGTCAGAGATCATTGGTTCTTTGATTAAAGCTGATGAACTTTGCAAAATTGAGCCAAGGTTAATAGCACAATTTCCAATGACCTATCAGCAATATAGGGAAGCTTTAAAAAGGGAATTTGGAGCAGATATTGCCAATGAAATTGCTAATACTCTGGCTGTTGGCGATCTCACTATTGAACAACATGCCAGAAAAATGGTCAGGGTCTATTACGAAAACAGAAAATCAGAAAATTGGTATGTTTCAATTTTAGATGAGACTTTAGTTGCTTCTTCAAGGGCATATCAAGCATATGGCAACTAACAAGTGATAGTGCTGCTCAGTTAAACTATCTCCGCTTCTGCATACCTAAGCCCTGTTTCGTAGTCAGGAGATTCAATTTCATAATTTCTTGTGAATATCCTTTTCAAAGCCAATTCCGCCAATTCGGAGAGACGTTAGATACCCAGTGTGAACACGATTTTGGCCCTCGGCGACAGGACGTCGCCGGGGAGCGTATAGGGACATATTCAAACAACATCCCTGTTTAAATGCCAGCTCGGCATCCATGCCTCTCGTTCGTAGCTCGAAGCTTTGCTTCACTCACCGTGCCAAAATTGTGTTTGCACATACGTCGTTCTTTCACATCCCTGTGATCACGACATTGGTACTTCCTTGTGCAGCACCCGCCGGGCAGGCGTTAGGTTGCATCGATGGTACGCTTGAAGGTGTCCCAGATAAATAACCTCGTTGGTTGTCGTTACTCAAGCGTATCGAAATTCCCATACCTACAATTTAAAAATGAAAGCTTTTGGCTCTAACTTAATAGAACGTTTGATATGCTAATCGCCATCAATTCCGCCAAATCGAAGAGACGTTAGATACCCAGTGTAGATGCATCTGCGGACGTCGATGGCAGGGATGCCATCGTCGAGCCTCCAAGGATGGATTTACGGCGTGTAGCAGATGTATCTGCACATCCCCCGCCGGGCAGGCGTTAGGTTGTAGTGAAGGTCGGACTTAAGACATTCTCGGTAAGTCGCTATGAAGCTTGGTACTACTGAAGCGAACTCAAGCTTGGTGTCATACCAAGCGACATGTGTGGCTAGGCGATAGCTAGCCACAAAAAACGCCCGTTAGGGGCGTTTCTTAAAAGCGCTACCTTGAGCGCACATCAAGCCTTCTTCGTTGGCATTAACGCCGGAATGATAAACACCGCCAGGGCAATCAGGTAGGTGCTGAAGGCGACCACCATCCACTGTGACATAGTGATGCCAAACATCTCCCAGGGGATGTCGGTGCACATGCCGGTAGGCAGGAGAGTGAGGGGAACCATTCGTGTAGTGGCATCCACTCGGGAAATTCCGGCAGGAAGGAGCAGGTGGAGAAAGGCGACGGGTTAGTCTGCATCTCTACCAGTTCCAGTGCTAGCTTGAGGCCCCAGGCCGCGCTAACGCCCCATAGCAGTACCCCGAGAAAACGTATCAGTCGATAGCCATGGCCGATGACGCCGATGAGGCCGGCGGTTAATACGCCGAGTACCGCGAGGCGCTGATAGATACACATGACGCAGGGGTCGAGTTTCATCACGTGTTGAAAGAAGAGGGCACAAGCTTCCAGGCCTAGGGCGGTCAGTAGCAGTATGGTCCAGGCTAAGCGAGACTGTGCGAATCGGGTCAGGGCACTCAACGATATTCTCCTATAAAAAAACGCCTCTAACTGCTAGAGGCGTTTTTAAGACTTTACGAAACTAGATAAGTTCAGTCAATCAACAAATTAGTGTCTGGTGACGACTAATATCGGCCCCTAAGGGCCGGTTAATTGACCTATGGCTCATCAATGGCCGGTGACGGCGCCTTTTGCCGCTTCCGCCACAGAGTGGTGGATCAGCATGTGTGAATCGTAGAAGTATTGGGTCATGTCGCTGAGGAAGCCTGTCTCGATGGCCACAATACCCACGATCGACAATACGATAGTGTAGGGCAACGCCATCCACACCATACGACCATAAGAGAGCCTGATCAGCGGAGCGATGGCCGAGGTCAGCAGGAAGAGGAAGGCAGCCTGACCGTTAGGCGTCGCCACAGATGGCAGGTTGGTACCCGTGTTGATGGCAACTGCCAGCAGGTCGAACTGATCGCGGGTGATCTGGCCATCCAGTAGCGCGGCCTTCACCTCGTTGATATAGACGGTACCCACGAACACGTTATCACTCACCATAGAGAGCAGGCCGTTGGCGATATAGAAGATCACCAGCTGGGTGTTGCCTTCGTAGCTCAGTGCCCACTGGATCACAGGCGCAAACAGTTGTTGGTCGATGATCACGCCCACGATGGCGAAGAAGACCGCCAGCAGTGCGGTGAAGGGCAGTGCCTCTTCAAACGCCTTACCCAGGGCATGCTCGTTGGTGACGCCGTTAAAAGCGGTAGTGAAGATGATCACCGACAGACCGATAAGACCCACAGAGGCCAGGTGGAAGGCCAGACCCACGATGAGCCAGATGCCGACTAAGGCCTGGATGACCAGCTTGATCTTGTCATGGTTGGTGCGGCGCGCATCTTCATAAGAGGCATAGTCAGACAAAATCTTATGTACCGCCTCGGGCAGCTGTTGGCCATAACCAAACCACTTGAGTTTCTCTACCAGGAAGCAGGTGGCGATACCCGCGATAAACACAGGAATGGTCACCGGGCCCATGCGCAGGGCAAATTCACCAAACTGCCAGTTGGCCTGGGCGGCGATGATCAGGTTTTGCGGCTCACCCACCATGGTACAGACCCCACCTAATGCGGTACCGACACCGGCGTGCATCAGCAGGTTACGCAGGAAGCCACGAAATGCCTCTAGCTCGTCTTCACACAGGGGATGCCCCTCGCCGTGACTGTCAGAGGTGTGGTCGTGATCGTCGGCAAAGTTCTTGCCTGAGGCGACCTTGTGGTAGATAGAGTAGAAACCTACGGCCACGGCGATGATAACGGCAATCACGGTCAGCGCATCGAGGAAGGCCGACAGGAAGGCCGATGCCACACAGAACATCAAGGAAACCACTACCTTAGAGCGGATCTTGGTGATCATCTTGGTGAACACGAACAGCAGCAACTGCTTCATGAAGTAGATGCCGGCGACCATGAAGATCAATAGCAGCAGCACTTCGAGGTTGGCTTCGATCTCGTGCAGTACCTGTGTGGGGGAGGTCATGCCGATGAATACCGCCTCAATGGCAAGCAAACCGCCGGGTTGTAAGGGATAACATTTCAGCGCCATGGCCAGCGTGAAGATGAACTCGACTACCAGTAACCATCCGGCAACAAATGGATTGAGGTAGAAGACGATCGGGTTGATCACTAAGAATGATAAAATTGCGATTTTGAACCACTTAGGAGAATTTCCTAAGAAATTGTCAATAAACGCCTGACTCATGGTCACAGGCATGGCATCCTCTCATCTATATAATTTTTTTTTGACAGAAAGTTAACGAACAGTCCGCTGTTCAATTCAGTGTATCCTAATGATATGTAGAATTTAATACCTTTTTAGCTCAGATTGCCTAAAAACAGACATTAACTGCAATCTATATCACAAGCTTGTTGATGTGGTCTCTATTTTGCTCATTATTGCGATCTGAGTCCTTGATCTTATCCAGTAATGTTACGGATTAGGTTTCCATTTTTTACCGCTCTGGTATGATCAGTGCCCAAGATAACTTTGAATAAATTGGAATAGTGGCCTGATGACAACTGTCCCCCAAGTACCTGTAACGCCTAAAGACAAAGATATTATTGAAGCGAAGGGTCCTGCGAGCTTTGCCGAAAAGTATATTGTTCGTTCGATTTGGGAGGGAAAGTTTCCACCCGGTTCCATTCTGCCAGCCGAACGCGAATTGTCTGAACTGATCGGCGTGACACGTACGACACTGCGCGAAGTGCTGCAGCGCCTCGCCCGCGATGGCTGGTTGACCATTCAACACGGTAAGCCGACTAAGGTTAATGATATCTGGGAAACCTCTGGGCTTAACGTGCTTGAGACCATCGCCGAGCTTAATCCTGCCGGTGAGCCTGTGCTGCTGGAGCAACTGCTGTCGGCCCGTACCAACATCAGCGCCATCTACTTTAAGGGCGCGGTGCGTTACAACCCAGACAAGGTATTAGAGGCGTTAGCGCCACTGGCGACCCTAAAGGATGATGCTAAGGCCTTTATCGAATTCGATTACCATCTGCATCACACCCTGGCTTACCATTCTGGCAACCCGCTTTATGTGTTGATCCTTAACGGCTTCAAGGGCCTCTATAGCCGCGTGGGTGAAGAGTATTTTGCCATCGAGAAGGCGCGCGAGCTGGCGCTGGACTTCTACCAGGCGCTCGAAGCCTTAGCCAAAGATCACAACCACAACGACGTGCCGGTTTTGATGCGCAGCTATGGCATCAACAGCGGTAAGGTGTGGCAGCGTTATAAGGCGAACCTGATGCAGTCGGCCGAGGCCAACCAGGGCTAAAAGCTCTGTCTAAAAGACCTGTTTAAATAAAGAAAGGCCGCTCTAAAAGAGCGGCTTTTTTATTTGTGTCTGTACTGGCTTGCTGATTAGGGCTGGTCAGGGCGCTAGTCGATGTCGAAACTGTAGTAGATGTCCAGGGTCTTAGAGATGGTCCCCGAGACACTCTCAAGATAGAGCTGAGACATCAGGTAGTAACGCACCGTCATCTCATAGCCGGGATTGAACACCCCCACACCATACTTGACCATCAAATCTTCCCCGATAAAGCCGCTGATGGCGACCTTACCGTCATCATTGGCATCAAACTGCACGTTAGAGATCCCCAGCTTCTCTATGATGTTGGATGCCGAGCTGCCGAGGTTACCGAAGGCGTTTTTGCCCAGCTGATTGCCCAGGGTCAGCGCGGCGCCCATCATCAGGGCGCTGTTTTGATCCGAATCGTTACTGTTAAACCCGGTTCCCTTGATGATGTAGGAGAGGATCTCGGCCTGCTCTTTGGACGGGCTAGAGAAGAGGGTCACTATGGGTTTCTGCGGCGTGCCGGTAATGCGCACCCCGGCGATCACATCTTCATCTTTAATCTCTCGGATCGCCTCGATATTCAGGTTAGGCACCGCCATAGGGCCGACAAACTGCACCTCACCGGCCTTGATCGATAGGGTTTGCCCCATAAATTTGTAATTGCCGTTCACCACCTTGATATCGCCGTAGAGCAGCGGCGGCTTAAAGGCGGCCTGGCGCAGCTCCAGCGTACCGACGAGCAGGCCTCTCAGGCCCATGCCATCGACGACGAGCTTGTCGCCGACCTGGATCGCTATCTGGCTGGTGACCGCGATGGGGTCTTTAACCTGGACTTGACTGGCGAGGCTGTCGTTGAAGACCACGTCGTCAGATTCGGCCACACCGCCCTCGGGGAGCTGAGCTATGGTGATATGGCCCGAGGGGACGTCCAGCTTGCCGCGAATATCCAGGTGTTTATTGCTAAAGCTGATGTCAATGTCCGGTGACACGTCCAGTATCGCCAGCGGCGGCTGAATGATGGCCAGCTTGTTGCCGCTGAAGTTGAGTTTGCCATTGAGCCCCTCTGTCCAGTCTATATCGCCTGCTATGCCGGCCTTGCCATCGCCCATGGTCCACTGACCCGCGACCCGTCCCGTCTGTCCCTGCAGGGTGAGCTTGAGGCTGATGTTATCCAATAGCGTGGGGTTGGCGGCCGCCGCCAGTTGGCCGTCGACAAGGTCGACCGTGCCGCTGAGATCCGGCTCATCCAGCGTGCCGCCCAGTATGATGGCGCTGGATACCTGGCCGCTGAGGACCTCTAGCTGAGGCGTAAAGTCGGACAGGGCATGGAGATCGATATCCTTCAAATCTATCTTACCGCTTAGCCTGTGCTCGGGATCGGTACTGATCACCAGCTGACTATCTATCTTGGCAAAGCGCTCGGATTCCAGCTGTGCGTCGATGCCGAGTTGCTGCTCATCCAGACGGGCCTTGAGGTTGAGGTAGCGATACTGGGCCTGGATCTGTCGCTTGGTGGTGGTGAGATCGAACTGCCCCGGTGCCATGGCCAGTGTCAGCTGACCCGTCGGCTTGGCATCCTTGGCCCATTGAAACTCGCCATCGAGCTGGGTCGGGCCTTGCCATTTTAGGTTTTCCGGCAGTACGGGGGCCAGCAGGGCGCCGAGATCGCCGACCAATTGCAGGCGGGTATCGCCCTTGTCACCGAGCTCGGCGGGATCGGTCAGACAGAGACTGGCGGCGTCATGGCGCCAACAGAAGGGGGAGAGCTGGCCTTTCGCCTGTCGGTTGTCCCAGTAGAGGTCGATAGGTTCGTCCAGCGCCATGGGGCCCAGGCGTGAATTGAGGCTGATACGCTTTATCTTGGCATCGAATCGCTGCGCCTTTTCATCATAGGTTGAGGCGATCGAGGTGTTGAGCTGCAGATCGCCATAGGTCTGCAGGCCCAGTTTCTGCCTGGTGATATCTCCCTTGACGCCTAGGGTGAGGTTACTCAGCTCCATGCCTTGCCCCTTGATGTCTGAGGATTTCAGCGACAATGCAAACTGGTGCGCATCCTGGGGACGGTAGAAGGCGATAAGCTTGGCCTTATCGACAGTGATATCGGCGTACTTGAGCTCTATGGTATCGGCATTGATGGCGACTTCGGGGTGCTCGTCGTCGCCAGATACATTGATGACCGCCTCGATGGCGCCGCTGGCGCTCGGATCCCATAAGCTCAGGGCTGGCACGCTCAGGCGACCATCCAGTGCCCAGACATCATCCACCCGCCCGGAGAGGGTCAACTGGGACTCGAGGGCGTCGATCTGCAGATGCTCTGCGTTAAGTTGGAACTTGTCATTCAGGGCGATATCCCCCTGAATCTTGAGTGGATATTGGTCCACATGCCCCTCAAGATCTGCCTGGCTGATGCCTATCGACCAGGCCTTATCACTAAATTCCCCCTTGCTGTGCAGGCTGCCATTGATCAGGGTTGCGGGCAGGGGCTGCTCGGGCGCGATGTTAAGCTGGGCGAGATCTAAGTCCTGAGTGTTGGCCGCAAGCTGCCAGCTAATGGTCTGGCCGTAACCGAGCGCGCCGCTAAGAACCAGCTTGCCCATCTCGCTGTCGACCCTGAGTGTGGCGACCTCAAGCTGCTGATCCTGGTGCGATAGCTCGGTTTCCAGGGTTAGCCAGGGATGGTAGGGGGTCCTTAGCTCGCCGTTAAGCCTGAGCCGTTGAGCCTTTAGGCTACCGCTAGATTCAAGGGTTAATGCCTTGGCCTCATATTGGGCCTGCGCCAGTGGCCACATCAGGTGGGGGCTTAACAGGTGTAACTCGTAGGGCAGCGCAGCTGTGCTCAGGTTGGCCTTGGCATCTAAGTCAAACACCAGATGCCCCTCGCCCTTAAGCTTGACGGCAAGGTCAGCGAAACCACCTTTTATCTCGGCGTTAAGGCGTTGGCGCTTAAGCTCGGGCAACTCGCTGACGCCGTTGGCGTTGAGATCGGCCTGAAGCTGAATCGCCATGGGATAATCTTGCGTCAGGCTGATCTCACCGTCGAGTTGCGCCTTGCCGTAGTCGTGGCTGAAGGCCAGGTTGTCCAGGGTGATCTTATAGCCGAGGTAGCTGCCCGCGAGGCTTATGGCGGCAAAGTTATCGACACGCTCGCCGAGCCTGAGCTGACTGTCGACCAGCTGCGCGCCGTCGATAAAGATAGGCATGGGGATCTCGACCTCGGGCAGTTGGCTCAGGGGCCAGTCTGTCTCATCTTGTCGGCTTGCTGTTGCCTGCGTCTGGACTGGTGTAGGTACTTGAGTCTGAGTGTTTGTCTGAGTATTAGGCAGAGAGTTAGCCTGAGCCGAGCCCTCGCCTTGCCCCAGCGGGATAGACACCATCAGTCCTTTGCTGTCGAGGCGATTGACCCGCAGGCCCGTCTCGAGCCAGCTGGCCTTGGCCGCAAGGTAGTCTGCATTAAACTGCATCTGATTCACCCGCACGCTGATTTGCTGCAGGGCGCTCTGGTTGAGGATGATGCCCAAGGGCAGGGTGAGCGGGCCATCGTCCTCGATTTGCTCAACGGGCGGTTTTTCCTCCGGCGTCGACGATACCAGCTTGTCGGTATCTATCTCCACCCGCACCGCATCGGCGCCAAGGGAATCGACGCAGAGCTGACGCTGCAGCAGACACAGGGGACGCCATTTGAGGCTAAGTCCCTCTGTTTCGACCTCTATGCCCGTCATCTGCCACTTGGCATGTTCCAGCTTTAGCTGACCATTGAGTGTGCCGCCGCCATAGCTCAGGTTTAAGTCTGGCACTAAGAGATCGGCGAGATTCACCGCCACATGACTGCCAAAAGGGGTACCTATCAGTATGGCCAGCAGGATAAGCAGGGCCAGCGGCAGATAGAGCAGCACGCGAACCAGGTTACGCAGCCAACAGGCCAGGCGGTACAGCAAAGATCTTGGCCTTTGCGCCTTTCCACTAGCGGGCGTTTCGCCTTTAAGCCCCAGGGCCAGCTCCTGAGACGGGGTTAAATCATCGGGCGTTTCTATCATAGCTCGGCCCCCATGGTGATATGGATGCGCCAGCTGCGATCCACTGTGTCTGTCTCTTTCAGACCGACGCCGAGATCCAGCTTGATCGGCCCTATGGGGGAGATCCAGTGGATGCCGCCGCCAACTGAGACGATGGGCTCGAACTGCTGACTGTCGAAGGCGCTACCGGCATCGATAAAGCTGGCGACTCGCCATGTCGGGGTAAGATAGTATTGATATTCCAGGCTGCCGACCAGCAGATAGCGGCCACCGACCACCACGCGGGCCAGCTGACCCTCGCTATTGGTATAGTCGATATAGGGGCCGAGTTCGTGATAGCTATAGCCGCGGATGCTTTGATCGCCCCCGGCGAAGTAGCGCAGCGATGGCGGTACCAAGGGCAGTTCGTCATCTTTGACCAGGTTGGCGCCCAGATCCAGGCGGGAGACAAACCTGTGTTTGTCGAAGAAGGTGTCTATCCACTTAAACTTGGCCTGTAGCCGAGTCAGGCGCAGATCTGAGCCCAGTGTCGGGTCGGCATGTTCCAGGCTGTAATATTGAAAGAAGCCCGACTTAGGGTCCAGACTCTTGTCGCCACGAGTGGTTTTCGACAGGCTGGTGCCCAGCAGTAAAACGTCGGGATTATAATCGATATCCGACTGAGCATATTCTTCGTTGATGGCATCCAATGAATAGGTAAACAGCCATTGATTCTTCAACCGCTTCTGCCTGACGACCCCGACGAGTTTCTTGACCGATTCCAGCTCGCCTGTGTTACGAAAGTCGCGCTTATCGGCGTCATAGACTTGGGTAACCCCATACTTATCCCTGAGCAGGCCGACACGTATCTTGAGCTGATCGTCCAGCGGATGGCTCATGGGGATGGTGTAGGTGGTCAGAAATTTGGGCCTGTCCGGCGACCATTCTACGCTGCTCTCCTGGGAGTGGCCGTAACGATTGATCTGCGGCGTTCGCCAGGTGACCCTGACTCTGGGCTCGATATTATTGTCGATGGAGTTGCCGACGTCGGCGCCCAAACCCAGTTCGATAGAGTGACTGGGCCTTGGGGTGACCTCTACCCGAATGGGAACCCTGTCGTCCTGCATCTTATCGAGCTGAGGCAGCACCTTGATGTTGGTGAAGTAGCCGGTATCGACCAGCTCCCGGTTGAGTGCACCTAATTTACCCGTGCTGTAATGGGAGTCGGGCTTAAAGGGGATCAGGCGGTCGAGAAAACCCGGCACCAGATCGTGGCCGTTGAAGCTCACCTCGCCGATGCGATAGCGCGGGCCCGAGTCGTAATGCAGACTGATCTGTGCGCTGTCGAGATCCCGGTTGACCACTATCTGGTTGGTGAGGTACTTGCCTTCGAAATAGCCCCTGGCCAACGCATAGGTGAGCAGCTGAGACTTGATCGCCTCATATTCACCATGATTGAGCACATCGCCAGGCTTTAGGCTGATCTGCTCGAGCCAGTCGTTGACCGCCTTGTCATCGAGGATCTCGCCTGTCAGCTGAATGTCGATCCACTGGATCACCGTCGGCGCACCTGGGGTGATAGATAGGCGCAGGATCCAGGGGCCGGTTTCTGGGCTCTCCAGTTGCTGGTCTATCTTGCCCTTGTAGTAGCCGAGGGAGTGCAGCGCGGCCTCGATGTTTTCATCGGCGTTGAAGATAAAGGCGCGGCGTTGCACCTCAGAGCTTGGCAGGGCGCCAAGGTGAGCCGTGATGTTGCGTTTAAGCGCCTTGTCGGCGCCGTCGATCTCGACCGTTAACCAGTCGTTCGCCCAGACAGGCGATACCCCCATGCACAGGCAGAGTAGGGCGAGTGTCGATAGCCGGGATAAGGTCGCAAAGATCCGCAAGAAAAAGGCTCTATCTAGTTGAAAAGTTTGTTGCTGTTTATTGTCGCAGATTATGGAGGCCAAGCAAGATGGTGATTGTAATTAATGATGAAAATCGGTACAAAGAAGGCAAACAATAATGAGGAAGCCTAACGTGAGAAGCACTATTACCCCCACCCTGATAGCTGGCCTGCTGGGTCTGTTGATGAGCACCTCTGCTGCGGCCGAGAACCAGCCGTTTTCTATCGCCATCCATGGCGGTGCTGGCACCATCTCTAAGGCCAAACTGACCGAGGCGCAGCAGCAAGCCTACCGTGACAAACTCAAGCAGGCGGTGGATGCCGGTTACAAGGTGCTGGAAAAGGGGGGCGATAGCCTGACGGC
This sequence comes from Shewanella sp. cp20, assembly GCF_000832025.1. Classification (NCBI taxonomy): domain Bacteria; kingdom Pseudomonadati; phylum Pseudomonadota; class Gammaproteobacteria; order Alteromonadales; family Shewanellaceae; genus Shewanella; species Shewanella sp. cp20. The sequence goes on from NZ_JPII01000046.1 coordinate 140,471, forward strand.
GGTGACGACGGCCATCAATATTCTCGAAGACAGCCCACTGTTTAATGCCGGTAAAGGCGCCGTCTATACCTATGACGGCAGCCATGAGATGGACGCCTCCATCATGGATGGTCGCACCCTCAATGCCGGCGCGGTGGCCGGTGTTAAACATATCAAGAATCCCATCAATCTGGCGCGCGCCGTGATGGACAAGTCGCCTCATGTGATGCTGTCGGGCCAAGGCGCCGAAGAGTTTGCCCTAAGCCAGGACTTTAGCCTGGTACCTGTGAGCTATTTTGATACCGACAGTCGCTACCAGCAGCTCATCGATGCCAAGGCCAAGCTGAAACAGGCCGAGAGCGAGTCGGGTGGCAAGCCAGATTACCAGGCATCGGTAGACTACCTGGATCTGGATTATAAATTTGGCACCGTGGGCGCCGTGGCCCTGGATAAGCAGGGCAATCTGGCCGCCGGTACCTCAACCGGTGGCATGACGGTTAAACGCTTCGGGCGCATCGGTGATTCGCCGGTGATCGGCGCGGGCACCTATGCGGAAAACCAGGTGTGCGCCGTGTCGGCCACCGGCCATGGTGAGTACTTTATTCGCTACCATGTGGCGGGGGATATCTGCGCCAAGGTGAAGTATCAGCAAAAATCGATTCTGCAGGCGGCGGATGAGGTGATCAATCAGCGACTTATTACCGCGGGCGGCACCGGCGGGGTGATCGCCATTGACCAGCGCGGCAATATTGCCACCCCATTTAACACCGAAGGCATGTACCGCGCGACCCGTAAGGGCGGAGAGCAGGCTAAGGTTATGATTTGGCAGGATAACTGATCTGTGTTATCTGGCTGAAAATTTAATTTAAGTGAGGCTCGCAGCCTGTGTTGTGGGCCTTGTTTTCATCTGCCGTTTGCACTCTTTGTGAACTCCTCGATTAACCCGCTAGACACTTCCTTAAAGGCCCGCTTCACTTACTTAAGATAAGTGGATTGTGCTGCAAAAGGCCTCCTAATCTGTCAATTGTGCTTCACACCCGGTGTATTGACTTTATGTAAAATTTGTAACCTCTTTGTCACTAAGCTGATTTATAGTGTGCGCTGGTCGCAGGATCAGCACCGCAGTAATTTGAGCGTTAAGACTCGAATACTGCTTAAGAAAACTAGTTAAACACTAGGTTAATGGATAAATTTAGGGGTTAATATGTTTACCAAAGCAAGCGCGCTTGCCTTGGCGATTGGTGGTGTCTCCACCTTTGCCCAGGCTGCAGACGATCTGATCATCTCAGAGTATGTAGAAGGCAGCAGCAACAACAAGGCCGTCGAATTCTACAATCCCACCGGCGCCGACATCGATTTAAGTCAGTATCAACTCGAGTTCTACTTTAACGGCAACACAAGTGCCGGTTCTACTATCGCCCTTAGCGGTAGTCTGGCCGCCGGCAAGACTTTTGTGTTGGCCGACAACGACGCCGCAGGTGAGATCTTGGCCGTCGCCGATCAGCTCAGCAGCGCCAGCTTCTTTAACGGTGACGATACCTTAGTGCTGCGCAAGCAGGGCGTGGTGATCGACAGCCTAGGTCAGCTGGGAACAGATCCGGGCTCTCAGTGGGGGAGCGGCGATCTGTCGACCCAGAACAACACCCTGCGCCGGGACCCTAACCAACTGCATGCCGACACTCAGCTCGATGATGTCGTTACCCTGTACACCTGGACGGGCCATGCTCAGGATGATTTTAGCGATCTCGGCCAGTTTGCCGGCCAGGGGCCGACAGACCCAACGGACCCTACCGAGCCGCCGGTTGGCCTGGTATGTCATGATCCCGCCACCAAGATCTCAGAACTGCAGGGCAGCGGCGATACCAGCCCGCTCAATGGTCAGAGTGTGACGGTCGAGGCTATCGTGACCAGCAATCAGGAGGCCGGCCTTAAGGGACTCTTCCTGCAGATGGCCGATGCCGAGGTTGACGGTGACAGCAACACCTCTGAAGGTGTGTTTGTCTTTACAGGTGGTTCGCTGGGTTATCAGGCGGGGGATCGTATTCGTCTGAGCGCCACGGTTAAGGAGTATAACGGCCTGACCGAGCTGACCAATGTGAGCGACCACGCCTTGTGTGACACGGCGCAGGCTATGCCGACCGCCGCCGAGGTGAGCCTGCCGCTGACAAAGAGCAGCGACCTGGAAGCGGTTGAAGGCATGCGTGTTCACTTTACCCAGAACCTGGTGGTGAACGAGGTTTATAACTTAGGACGCTATGGTGAGATCTTGCTCGGCGGCAAGCGTCATTTCATCGGTACTCAGGTGGCCGAGCCTGGCAGTGAGGCGCTGGCGGTCAGTCAGGCTAACGCCTTAGATTCAGTCTTGCTCGACGATGGTTTGACCTCGCAAAATCCCGATCCTGTGCGTTACCCTGCGCCGGGTCTGAGCGCCGACAATACGGTACGTGTGGGCGACTCTATTACAGGGCTTAATGCCGTGATGCACTATGGTTATGGCAAGTATCGTTTGATGCCAATCGATACAGTGAACTTTGTGGCCACCAACCCGAGAAGCAGTGAGCCAGACTTGGCCGAGGGCGGCAACCTTAAGGTGGCCAGCTTCAACGTGCTTAATTACTTCAATGGCGACGGTCAGGGCGGTGGCTTCCCAACGGCACGGGGCGCCGACACGCCGAGTGAATTTGCCCGTCAGCGGGCCAAGATCATCAGCGCCATGGTGAGCATCGATGCCGATATTTTTGGCTTGATGGAGATAGAGAACGATGGATTTGGCGGCGAGTCGGCCATTAAGGATCTGGTGAGTGGTTTGAACCAGGCGGTGGGTGAGGCGAGATATCAGTATGTTGCGGCGCCAACGCCAACCATAGGCACAGACGCCATCACAGTGGGTATGCTTTATCGCAGCGATCGCGTCTCACCTGTTGGGGCGGCCAAGGTACTGTCCAGCGCAAACTCGCCACTGGATGAGCAAGGTGAGGTGCTGTTTAACGATGGCAAGAACCGTCCTAGTCTGACACAGGCCTTCGAGGTCTTGGGTGAAGATCAGCAGCTCGTGGTGGCGGTGAATCACCTCAAGTCTAAGGGGAGCGATTGTGTCAGCTTAGGGGATCCTGATCTGGGCGATGGGCAGGGCAACTGTAACCAGACCCGTACCCGCGCGGCTACCGCCCTGGGTGGCTGGCTAGCCAGCGAGTATGGCGAGATGCCAACCCTAGTCATAGGGGACATGAACGCCTATGCCAAGGAAGATCCTATCGATGCGCTACGTGGCGCCGGCTATCTGGAGTTGTTCGACCACCTAGGTAAGACAGGTGCATACTCCTATGTCTTTTCCGGTGAGACGGGGCAGCTTGACCATGCTCTGGCTAATGCTCAATTGGCCGACAAGGTAGTGGATGTGACCGAGTGGCATATTAACACCGACGAGCCGAGGCTGCTGGATTACAACGAAGAGTTTAAGTCGGCGGATCAGATTGCCTCGCTCTATAGCAGCCATGCATATCGCTCTTCGGATCACGACCCTGTGGTGATCGCTTTGCTACTCGAGCGTGAGACCATAGCGCCGGTGGCTGGCTTTAGCTATGCGCTACAGGGCCGTACTGTGAGCCTAGTGAGCAGCGCCATGGACGAAGATGGTGAGATACTCGATTACCAGTGGGATCTGGGCAATGGTGAGACCGCTAGCGGCGAACAGCTAAGCTATCGCTACGCCGAGGCCGGTGAATACCCAGTTACCCTGACGGTAACCGATAACGATGGCCTGAGTCATAGTGTGACCCAGAGGGTTAAGGTGCAGGTGAAGCAGCAAAAGCCTATTGCCGTTATCGAGCACCTGGATCTCTGGTTTATGGATATCTTCGTCTCACTGAGCTATGACACAGATGGCGAGATAGTGTCCCAGTCGTGGAAATTCAACAATGGCAGCAAGCAGACCGGCCCTGTGGCCTTCAGCTTTGGATATCGCGCCAGCAAGGTGAAACTCACGGTTGAGGATAACGATGGCCTCAAGGGTAAGGCTAAGCTGAATTTCTAGTGCTGAGTTTCTCATGATTTGAAAAGGCCGCCTCAGGGTGGCCTTTTTTATGCTTAATTTAGCGATAAATTTTAGCAAGCCTCTGTATCTAATGGGCAAAAACCAAATTTCTTGGCGGCTAATAGCTAAAGGTTTCCTCTGGGACTGGGTTAGCTAAAAATGTTCTTAACAATAATCATTTCTATTATCATGTGGTTGCCGCAAACCCTTGTCAATAAAGGGCTGGCGCCATTTTAGGGGCCGTTGCTTGAGCTACAATTAGGTGCGAATCCTAGGTGAGAGCAAAGTTATGGATAGCTATCAGAGACTTTTAGTGGTTGTGGATGAACACGATTTCAGCTTAAAGGCCGTTTCCCGCGCCGTGTATTTGGCCAGTAAAACCAATGCGGCAATCATAGTGATGATGTTAGAGCACAGCCATTTTGTTAACCGTTTGGTGGATACCTTCGAGGCAGACGCCAGCAAGGGGCAGGCACAACCCTTAACCAAGGAGCGTAAACTGAGTTGCTTAAATGCCTTCATCAGCCAGGCTGCCCAGTCGGGCCTCACAATTTCTAAGGCGTCTATCACCTGTCATTGCAGCGACGATGTATTGCAGTTTTGCGATGATTTTAAGGTGGATGCGGTGATCTTAGCCGCCTCACGCCATACGCTATGGAACTGGTTGACGATTAAACCTTTGGATGTGCGCCTGATCCGCGAATCCTCCCGCCCAGTGGTGGTGGTTAAAGATCATCTTTGGCAGCCCGGTGGACATATTCTCTCTTTGGTGGAGCCTTGCGCCGATGATGTTACCCACAAGGAGCTTAACGACGCCGTACTGCAGACCTCGGAGCATTTCTCCCAGCTGTTGGCGGGAGATTGTCACCTGATCGATTGCTATTATGGTGACACCCCCAGCATGTCGTTTCATCAGGTGTTGACCCCAGCCAACGATGAGCATTACCACCTGCAGCAGATGTCCCGGTATTCGAACCGTTATCATCTACAGCCCGAGGGGAGTGGGATGAGTCATCATCATCTTCATCTGGCCAAGTCTTTACCTGAGGATGCCATCGAATCCTTGGCCAAGGAGGTGGACTCGGAGTTGGTGATAGTGGGCGATACCGGCAATGGCAACATGTTCTCTAACATGTGTGGCCATGTGGGGGAGCAGGTGATCGACAGGATCCAATGCGATCTTCTCGTGGTTAAGCCGCAGAGTGCCCACGCCATGTGAGCGCCCAAATCAGTGTAAATGCCGGTCTAAGTGCAGGAGTCAGAGCTGGTGAAGTGCTTAGGCACTTAGGCAATAGGCGTTTAGGCGACAAGGTCATTAAAAAGGAGAGGAAAGTACAAAGGAGAGGCGAGTAAAAAGGAGAGTTAAAAGGAAAGAAAGTGTGAATATCAATAAGCGACGCATAGGCGTCGCTTATTTGTTGGCAATCTGAAACCACCTCCTATGGAGGTGGTGATCGTTCCTTCTGGGCTATGCCCGTATTTTCTCTTGTTCAGTATCTCTCGTATTTTCAATCTTTCCATATTTACTTAAAACCCCTTTGTTATTAATAGTTTGAGTGATCATGTGGTTCTGCTGGTTTAGGTATGGCCAGTGGGAGAATGATTGAGGAAAAGTGAAAACATAAAATAATCTCGCTGAAGACGAGCGTAGGTCATAGAGAACACTAAAATCTCTATCGATATAAAAGGCACCCTTATAGGGTGCCTCAAAAGCAAAGCCACCTGCTATGCAGGTGGATTTTTACTCTCGTTTTACAGCTTAAGAGTAAAGCCGCTATTTCTTGACCCACTTACCCTGGGGGGTCTGAATGTAATGGCCCTTGGCGGCGGCCGCTATCGCCTTTTCGGCGGCAAGCTTGGCCACGTCATCGACGCTTATCTGGTTTTTACGGGCGATCTTTTCATAGTGGGCCTTACGCTTGGCGTTGACCGACTTGGCCAGAGCGCTGGCTTCACCGTTGTTGACCACCACACCGAGATAGCCATTGACCTGTTCGCCCACTAACCCTTGCGCCTTGGCGTCTTGCAACGAGATGGCGAAGGCATTGAGGCTGAGAAGAAGTCCGGCCATGAGGACGAGTATTTTGCTTTTCATTGGGATCACCTTATACCTTGATTAGAAGAGTTCATCGTTGTTGATCAGCTCATCGAGCTCTTTATCCACCTTAATCTTGATCTCATGTTCAATCTTAACGTTAAGGTTGATAACGATAGGCTTTTCCGGTGGCTCTATCTTGACCGTTGGCGTGCAGCCGCCCATGAGCAGCACGGCGGCCAGGCTCAGGGTTATCGTCGGCAAGGTTAGCAATTTCTTCACAGTGCTTCCTTAATCTGGTTGAAAATTTCATTGGCTATGGTCTTAGTGTAGATCCCTAAGATGACCATAGGCTGAACGTTTGGCGCTGAACTAGTTGGCCATGGCGCGCTCGATTTCGCTTTGCAGTCTATCACCGATTTGTAAACTCTTGAGTAACTGCAACATATTCTCTTCTTGAGCGTAATTCAAATGGATAGGGCGTTCAATATCTTTGGCCCGTCCTTTCACCTGGACCTTCAGTAAGGCATCGCCGTTGGGGGCCATGTCGAAACTGCTGGACAGCTGGGTGTAGTGCAGCTCTTCCAGTGCCGAGAAGGCAAAGTCCAGATAGGGTTGTGACAGGCGCATCTGCAGCACGGCCGGATTGTCATCTACCTTGATAAGCCCGCCCGGTGCGCGTGCCGCCAGCTGACCCTTGGTGATGCTCACCTGGCCATCTTCTAGCTGGACCGGCAGTACGCCATCGAAGATGCCGTCGGCATAGATGCCTGTTTGTGGCTGCGCCGCTAGTAGCTGTTCGAGATCCAGCCCCTGTAGTACCAGATAGGCGGAGGAGGGAGCGCCCAGGTTGAGGTCGAAGATGGGCAGTAAGATCTTGCCGCCCAGGGTGTTGGCCCTGGCATCGAGTTTTACATCGGCGCCACTCAGCACCATGTCATCCTCAGCCTTTTTATCGAGCGCCGCATCATTCGCTCCCTGGGTCAGATCCAACTTGAGCTTGGCATGAGCGTTAATGTCGGTCAGCAATACCCCCGGGTTGAAGGCGGTGACATTGAGCGACAGGGGATCACAGCTAAACTTAGCCCATAGCGCCTGAGCGCCTTTCACGCCTGCTAGCTGGCATTGGCCAGTAAACTCGGCCTGCTCGAACGGCAGGGCGTTAAGGCTGCCCTCGCTGAGCTTGACCTCTGGGGTTAAGGCAAACCTAAAGTCCACGTTATCGCCATGCCAATTGAGGCGATGCTTGCTGGTTAGGGCGATATCGCCGATCAAGGAGTCTTCAAGGGGCTGGCCTGCCAAGCGCGTCAGGCGTTTGAGCAGCTCGTTGGCATCACTTGTCAGGGTGAGAGCCCCCTTAAGTACTTGAGGTGTCAAACTGCTTGAAAGCGCCAGGTGATGTTCGCTCGCAAACGGCAGGCCGTCGATATTCCACTGCTCAAGGGTGGTTAGCCCATAGTGCTCGATGGCATTGCTTTTAAGTGAATCGCCTTTGCGCAAATGTTGCTGTGCTTTAATCAAATCATCTGGTGCTTGGATCAAATTTTTTGATGGCATCTGGCTCATTGCCGCCAAAGGTGTAGCTACTTTTTTTGGCTCTGTTAGCGGCTCAATGCCATGCCAATGCAGCGATTGATTAAGGTTGGCGCTAGGCAAATTAATGAGCGTCTTGCGGCGCAATTTATTGAGGCGAAACTTCTCCTGAGTCAGCTTAAGATTGTTCAGCCGGTAGTCTATGCTACTCTGCCAGGGCGCTGCTAGCAGGGCATCTGGCGAAAATGAGAAGGCAGCTGCAGGCTTGTCAGGGTTAGCCTTTGCATCGGCTTTTGTGTCTGAGTCGTCCCTGGCCGATTGAGGCGTCAGCCTAATGGTCTGTGTCGCCAGCCTCAGTTCGTCCAGGTTGAGCCGCATAGTCTGTGTTTGAGCATGAGTTTGGGTCTGAGCATGAGCCTGTGCCTGTTGTTGCGTTTTAGTCTGACCCTGAGCCTGGGCATGAGTTTGGGTTTGAACTTGGGCCTGAGCTTGAACCTGATCCTTAACGGCTTTCTGCTCGCTTGCGGCGAGCGACATCACCTTAGCCTCAATGGGAGGGATAAGCAGTGTTTGCTCATCCAGGCGCAGGGGCTTCACTGCTTCAAGCACAAGCTCGGTTGCAAATAGCTCACGCCGCTTAGGGGCAAGCTCATGTAGCGGCGACGTATTTGGAGTGTCAGCCGTGAAGGGAGCAGGCATAACAAGATGAGGGGAGCGGGTCACGCTCTTAAAGTGACTCAGCTCGGCGAGTATGGGGTTGCCTTGCACAAGGGAGAAATGGCCGGCACCCAGAGAGGTGCGAGTCTGCTCGCTGGTAAGCCTAGCTCGTAGCTCGTAGGTGAACTTGCTAGCCTCACTGCTCGCCGCGCCTTGTTTATTGTTACTTGCAGGCCAACTGAGATGATGCCCGTCGATAGCGACATTTAGCCCTTGCCAGTCAAGCCTTAGCGCTGGCTCAGGCCCTGCTTGTAGGGTGAGATGCACAGGTTCAGGTATCTCTGTGGCTATCTTACTTGCGCCGACCTTAAGATCCTGATGATTAAACTCGGGCTGGGTCAGAGCGAGCTGGCCTGTTAGCGTCAACTCGAGTGCACTCGATTCGGGGACTCTCGTGTAATTAGTACTTGCTGTCGTCGGTTCAGCTTGCCGTGCATCGAGCCTGCCTTGGATTTTCAGGTTTGCCGCGGCCAGGTTCAGGCGATTCTCTATGCTTGGCTTCTTCGCTATGTTTTCCTTCTTCGCTATGTTTGCTCTATTCCCTCTGGCCGGTTCGCTTCCGGCAATTGCTTCACAGCCTTGGCTTGTCTGCAGACCTTTTACTGTTTTTGGCTGTGGGTATGGCGGCAGCATGAGGCACAGTGGCTGCTTAAGCTGAGTTTCAATTTGCCAGTCGCCGATGAGTTGCCAGGCAGAGAGGGGGCTTGCCTGTCGCGTCTCCGCAGGCTCAGTTGTTTGCCTGACTTCTTGCGTGATTTCTTGTGTGGTCTCTTGGTTGGATGCTTGCGTGATTTCTTGCGTGTTTCCTTGCTTGGCCTCTTGCGGTGTTATCTTAGCTAATTTGGCCTGCTCGAGCCTGGCAGTTAGCGTAGCGCCCTGAGTGGCAACTTTGGCGGTGAACGCACCAAGCGTTAGTGTTTGATCCTTGATGGCAAGGTTCAGCGCCTCGGCGCTTCGCTGCGCGTCGTTTGTTTGTGTCTCTCGCACCTCATTCACGCCATTAACTCTGGTTGGCTCGCCGAGTGCGAGGGCGACTTCTACCGTCTGCTCATTCGGTGACTGGGCTTCGAGCGCCGTTAGCAGCGCGCCAAACGATGCGGGTTCTCCGGCCAGTTCTCTGAGCTGCTCTAGTGTCGTGCTGCTGGTGAGCAAAAAGGGGGAAAGGGTGAGGTGTAGATCGTTTAGGGGACCACTAAGGTCAACTGCCATGCTCTTAGCCGAGTGAGCATGACCGGTTTGAGCATGACTAGATTGAGCATGACTAGATTGAGCATGATCGCTTTGCTCTTGACTAGATGGAACATGGCTGTTCACGACTATGGCGATCGCCGGCGACAGTGGCTGGTCAGCGAGCCGTTTCAGGGTGATGTTCAGATCGTTAAACTCATGGCGGGAGTGAAGTTCGCCTTTGATAAGGTCTAACTCGCCTTGGGAGCTGAGACTGCCGCTTAGGGAAAACGCCTGGGTTAAACGCGCGTTGACATCATGCAATGCAGCCACCATAAGGGGCACCTCAGCGAGGGGGGGCGTCTGTTGCCCTGTCGACGATGCTGATCTTGAAGTGCTGGCATTATATGTCAGCGAGCTGAGCTCGCTGATAAGGCGGCCGAGGGGCTCGAATTCGAGTCGGCTAGAGAGTTGCCAGCGCGTCTTGTCGAGTGTCGCCGCCAGGGTCAATAGCGGCGCCTGATAGAAGCTAAGGGCGCCGGTGAGCTGGCCTCGATTGTCCAGGTTAAGATAATCGAGTTTGAGTCCCAGTGGTTGCGACCTGGCGCCCAGGCCTTGTGACTGTTTGCCTAGCAGGTTAAAGCTTATCTCACCCAGGGCAATCTGGGGCAGAGCGCCTAAGTTTAGGGCGCTGCTGGCACCTGAGTCTTGCTGGCGACCCAAGCTGTCAAAGTATTCTTGGCTGAGGGATACCTGTGCGCGGCGCACCGCGAGAGATTCTATCTGTGCCAGGCCGATTGGCGAAGATAGCCAGTCTTTGGCGAGCGTTAGCTCAACATCTTCGAGCCTCACCAGATTGTTGTCGACCTTAAGCAGCGCCATGGGCAGCTTGAGATCCATGAGATCGGCATGGCTGAGCCGCAGCGTTTCTATGCTGATACCGGCATCCGTTAGATAGGGATTGGCGAGACGTTTAACCAGATTTTCCAGTTGACTCGCCACTAGCACGAAGAGCAGCAGGGACAGCAGCAAGGCGCCGGCGAGTAATTTAGTGATGCGGGAGGTGAAAAAACGTCGCGACATCTGTCCCTGTCTCTGGTTGTTTTGCCTTAGTTAGCTTTAGCTTTTTCGGCTTTCGCTGTTTAGCTTACGTCGTCTGGCTTAGCCATTAAACGGCGAAACTAGTCTTACAGCTTAAGTTACTTAGTGCCTAAATTTTATCGGCGCTAACAGTTCTATTTTAGCTCGGTTGCCCACAGGCCTGAATTTAATCAGAGGGCGCCTATAGATGCGGCGCCCATTTCTCTATATTTGGCCAAATATCGGGCCAAATATCGCTCAAGCCGGATCAGGTCACACATGCCCAGCCAAATCCTGTTACGACTCTGCCTCAGGCAGCCAGCGGATGTGTGTGCTAAGGGTATGGGACTCGCCCGGTGCCAGTTCGACCCTATCTTCCAACACATTGGCGGCCTCGAGGCAGACCATGGTGAGATAATCCTGAGGGTTAAAGCGTGACAGACGCTTGGATTTTTCTATCCAGGGATTCCAGAGCACCGCCGAGTGACTGTTGTCGCGGCGCACCTCGATGATCCCTTGTGGGGTGTGCAGCCGCTGGCAGCCGCCTAGCTGGGTGTAGACGCGGTCGGTTTCCCGATCAAACAGCACCTCATCGCCCGCTTGAGGGTAGGGCCCTTCACCAAATTCGATATAGCGGGCGCCGCTAAAGCCGCTGGCCTTTAGCGTGTGAATATCCTCGATAGGGAAATAGGTGTGCAGCGCCTGGGTCAGGTTGATGAGCGCGTCTCCTAGGTTGGTGTTAACTAGGCTGACACTGAGGCTATCGCTCAGAGTGAAGATAAGCTCGACCCGGCTGGGATGGGCCCAGTACTGCTTATCGTCATCGTTTATGGTCAGGCTAAACTTGAGTTCGACCACCTGATCGCGCATCTGCACGGCATCTAAGTTCCACAGACGGGTACGGGCGAAGCCGTGCTGTGGCCACTGCGGGTTTTCATGCATGCCAAACCAAGGCCAGCAGACAGGAATGCCGCCACGAATGCCGCTGCCGGGCTGATAATCGTCGGCGCTCGATACCCAAAGCAGCGGGGCTTGTCCCTTAGGCTGAAACCTGTCTATCTGGGCACCTTGCATGAATATGCGTGCCTGACAGAGATCGGTATCGACCTCGACATATTCGAGTCCTTGGGGATGTTTCTTGACGGTTACAGAACCCATAAATGCTCCTCACGAGTTAGGCCGGGCGGGTAAATCATTTGTTGACCTAGCTTACAGAGTTTTATCCCTAAGCTGTAGTATGACATTGATTGTTTTTGTGCTTTTCAAGGTCGAGGGGAATTCAGCCAGGTTTAAGGGCTGTATTTTTGAGCAGATTTGGGTAAAGTGGTCGGAGCACTATAGTTGAGCGAGCGCTAATAAGCCTACCTGCGCCTGTTCGTTTTGGAATTCGACAATAGAAGGAATAAGGAATGCCAATCTATCAAGCTCCACTGCGCGACTATCAGTTTATTCTCTCCGAGTTACTCAATATCTATGAGCGAGACGACCTTCAGGGATTCGATGAGATCGACGCCGAATTGAGTGACGCTATCCTTCAAGGGGTCGCCGACTTTACCACAGAGATCATGCTGCCGCTAAACAGCAAAGGTGATGTTGAGGGCTGCCAGCTGGTCGAGGGGCAGGTGCGTGCCCCCCAGGGGTTCAAAGAGGCCTATCGCCAATATGTCGATAATGGCTGGGCGACGCTGACCAGCGATCCTGAATATGGTGGTCAGGGGCTTCCCGAGTGCATCGGCGTGTTTGCCACCGAGATGAAGACCGCGACCAACATGGCCTTCGCCATGTACCCTGGGCTAACCCACGGCGCCTACGCCGCCATTCATGCCCACGGTAGCGACACGCTTAAGGCCAAGTATCTCGAAAAGCTGGTGTCGGGCCAATGGACGGGCACCATGAATCTGACCGAGGCCCATGCGGGCACGGATCTGGCGCTGCTGCGTACCAAGGCCAAGCCGGTGGGCGAGGACACCTATGCCATCAGCGGTGAGAAGATCTTTATCTCCTCAGGGGATCATGATCTGGCCGAAAACATAGTGCATCTTGTGCTGGCGCGCCTGCCCGATGCGCCGGCAGGGGTGAAGGGGATCTCCCTGTTCGCCGTGCCTAAATATCTGGTGAAAGAGGATGGCAGCTTAGGCTGTCAAAACGGCGTCGAGGCCAGCGCCCTCGAACATAAGATGGGCATTCATGGTAACTCTACCTGTGTCATGGTGTTCGATGGTGCCATCGGCGAGCTGGTTGGCGAACCTCATCAGGGGCTTAGAGCCATGTTCACCATGATGAACGAGGCGAGACTCGGTGTGGGAGTGCAGGGGCTTGGGGTGTCTGAGATCGCCTATCAAAATGCCCTGAGCTATGCCAGAGAGCGTCTACAGGGGCGCGCCCTGAGCGGCGTGAAGGCGAGTGAGCAGCCCGCCGATCCTATTCTGGTTCACGGCGATGTCAGACGCATGTTGATGGCTCAGAAAGCCTTTAACCAGGGCGCAAGGGCGCTGATGGGTCAGCAGGCGCTTTGGCTCGACGAGTCCCATCGTCATCAGGATAAGGCCAAGGCGGCTACGGCGGCAAAGTTAGCGGCGTTGTTTACCCCTGTGGTGAAAGGTTTCGTGACAGATCAAGGCTTTAAGGCCTGTGTCGATGCCCAGCAGGTCTATGGTGGCCATGGCTATATCCACGAGTGGGGCATGGAGCAGTTTGTGCGCGACAGCCGTATCGCCATGATCTACGAGGGCACCAATGGCGTGCAGGCGCTGGATTTGGTGGGGCGTAAACTGCTCGCCGATAAGGGCGAGGCCCTAGGGATCTGGTCTGAGATGGTTAAGCCCTTCCTGGCCGAGCACCTCGAGGATGAGACGCTCAAACCTTACCTGCTGCCGCTGATGGAGGCCATCACAGATCTTGAGAAGGCGACCCAGTATATCGTTACCAATGGCGTTAAGAATCCCGACATCATAGGCGCCGCCTCTATGGGGTATCTGCAGATCTTAGGCATAGTCGCGCTGGGCTGGATGTGGGCCCGCATGGCGGTGTCGGCTAACCTGGCGATAGCAGGTGGTGAAGAGGATGCCTTCTACGCCAATAAGCTCATTACCGCCAGGTTCTACATGAGTTACTGGGCGCCGCAAACCCGTAGTTTCCGCTACCAGATGGAGCGCAGCTGCGAGCTGCTGACTCAGTTACAAGACAGCGATTTTGACTAAACCAGATTCGACTAAGCCAGATTCGACTAAGCCAGATTTGCATGAGCAAGTTAGGATTGAGCCAGATTCGATCTAGCAAGAAGGGCCGTAAGGCCCTTTTTTAGTGCCCTTTCACTTGGCCATTAAAAGAGTAAGCGACAGGGTGATGGCGTTAGCGCATGAAATGCAGCAAACGGTTGTTGGCCGGCATCTCATGGTCGGCCTGCAGATTGAGGTCTGCCGCCTTGGCGAGCTCAGTTATCCATTCGATGTCGCGAATGCCGCTGTGGATGTTGCGATGCTTGAGCCAGATATCGAACTGGCGATTGCTCTCGCTGGTGTATTGATTGTGATAGTTGAAGGGGCCATAGACACAGAGGTTGCCTGTGTCGCTGAGGTGGCGCTCAACGCCCTTAAAGAAGTCGACCACCATGGCCTCACTCATGATATGCAGGGTGTTGGCACTGAAGATCCCGTCGACCTCTCCCGACATGAGCGGCCAGGGGGCGGTGACATCCAGGGTGACAGGCGGCGCGATATTGTCGCCGCCCTGAAGTTCGATGCGCTGCGTCAGCGGCCCGATAAACTGCGGCTGATCGCTGGGGCACCAGGTGAGATGGGGCAGGTGGGAGGCAAAAAATACCGCGTGCTGACCCGTGCCGCTGCCGATCTCCAATACCCGGCGCGTCGTCTTAAAACTTTGTTTCAGCACCGCCAAAATCGGCGCCTTGTTGTTTTCGCAAGATTGAGAAAAGGGGAGTTGGCTTAATGACATAAGGCGGCGCAAGTTATGTTGGTGACTGTGATGACACAATTTACGCGAGTTTAAACGGCGCGTGCAAGCAAAAAGCGCCCGAAGGCGCTTTCTATTTAGGGTGTTTTTTTACCCTATTACTTGGCGACAGGCTCGCTGGTGAGATCGATGCGGTAGACCGCAAAGCCCAATGCATCGGGCTCGGCCAACTTCTGCATGTTACGCAACTGGTTGTCGTTGATGAACTTGTCTGCCTTGTCGCTGTTTTGGGTCTCGAAGCGAATATCCAGCGCCACATGGGTGCTGATGGTCTTGAAGTCCCAGTTGTAGTCGGCTCTTGGGTCGACCATGCCGTCATAGCCGCCCTGATCGTTTGGCTTGGACTGCGCCGTGATATAGGCTGCCAGTGCCTCGCGGTTGGTGTCTGGCAGTTCCATCACCACATAATCAGAACCCGTACCGGCAAACTTGCCGCCAAAGGCGCGGTAGTTGTTAGAGGCCACGATAAAGGTCTGGCTGTTCAGGGCCTCGCCGGTGATCACTTCGCCTTCTGGTGTGGTGTAGGCAAGATCGACGATGCGCTGGGCGTTCTCGTTGCCGGGAACGAGGGCGCAATCGCGGTCAAACTTACTCGGCTGGGTGACATCTATCTTGTAGGTCACGCCGTCGATCACATCGAAGTTATAGGTCGGATGGCCGTTCCAGTTGATCAGTGACTGAGGTTCGCTTGAGTTAGGGTCGATCTGGTTAAACTGGTTGGCACTGCACTCGAGCCAGTCTTTGAGCTCGACGCCGGTGATCTTCACCGCCACCATAGTGTTAGGGTAGAGGTAGAGATCGGCGGCGTTCTTAAAGGTGAGGTTGCCGGCATCGACCTGAACAAACTGCGAGGCATCTGCCTCGGTGGCGTGACGCCCACCTGCCTTGAATGGCGCCGCTGCCGATAGCACAGGGATCCCCTGTAGAGACTCTGGCAGTTTGGCGCTGACCTGCGCTATCTGCGCGTCAGAGACTATCTGTACCGTCGGGTCATCCTGTACCAGGGTCAGGAAGCTATACATGTCGGCCGCGGCGACACCGATAGGCTGATCCACGAAGGCGAGGGTGCCTTGGTGCTCAAGTTCGACCGCATCGTGAATGTCTTTGTCGGCATCCACTAGGGCGACCTTGTTGGCGCCATCATAGATGGGACGCGCCTGGGTTTGGGCATCGGTCACCGACCAGGTGCCATCTTTAAGGGTCAGTTTTAGATCTACCACACCCAGGTTATCGCCCCAACGCCCCGGCATCACGGCGGCCACGCCATTCAGCAGGCCCTTCTCGACATCGGTATTAGGCAGATCGGCATAGTTGGCATGGGGGAAGATAGAGTGGCTGTGGCCAAACATGATGGCATCTATGCCTTCGACATTGGTCAGGGCGAAGGTGGCATTTTCTGCCATGGCGTCCCCTGGGTTTTCCGTCGAGCCGATACCTGAGTGCGGAATGGCGATGATCACATCGGCGCCTTCGGCCTTCATCTTAGGCACAAATAGCTTGGCAGTCTCTATGATATCTTTGGCTTCCACCTTGCCGGTAAGATGCTGCTTGTCCCACAACATGATCTGTGGCGGTACGAAGCCGATGTAGCCTATCTTGATGGTGTGCTCACGCCCCTGGGTATCGACGACCACTTTTTCCTTAATCAGGTAAGGGGTAAACAGGTTGTCGCCTTTCTTGATGTCATTCCAGCAGTCATCGGCCGCGCAGTAGACGTTGGCGTTGATGTAAGGGAAGTCGGCGCCGCTCAGGGCCTTTTCGAGAAAATCCAGGCCATAGTTAAACTCATGGTTACCTATGTTGGCGACCTCATAGTCTAAGGTATTCATCGCCTTGTAGGCGGGATGAACATCGCCTTCCTTGAGGCCGATCTTGGCCATGTAGTCGCCCATTGGGCTGCCCTGCAGCAGGTCACCGTTATCGACCAAAACGAAGTTGCTCACCTCTTTCCGGGCGGCGTGGATCAGGCTGGCGGTGCGCGCCAGGCCTATGGTGGGATCGACCTTAGACTGGTAATAGTCGAAATCCATGATGTTGGTGTGCAGGTCGGTAGTTTCCAGCACCCTGAGCTCCACGTTCGCCGAGGTGATCGTGTCTTCATCGTCGTCGTTCCAGCTACAGGCGGTGAGTCCGATGCTCGATGCGATAACCACGGCTAATAATTTTTTATTAAACATATCCATCAATCTCTATTATTTATTGTTTGACCCCGAAGCCCCTGCTGATAGCAGTTGGGCCTCATCAGTGCGGCTAAGCTGTGGCTGAGCAGGCCGTTGAGCCTAGCTAACCCGTGTGCCGCCTGGCGAATTATAGAGAGATGAAATGTAAAAACTGTGACAATAAGCCACTGTTTATGTGACAGTTTGTATCGGCTTGCTGCGATTTGCTGACGCTTTGAGCAAGTTGTTGCCTAATTGCACAACCTGCCGGTTTGACGACATAAAAAAAGCACGCCTGAGCGTGCTTTTTGTTAATGTGTCGACAGACTTATCTGCGACTTACGGGGCCGATTACTTGGCTAGTAGGCCACGGCTGCGAAGCAGTGGTTCGATACCCGCTTCTTTACCGCGGAACTGCTTGTAGAGCTGCATAGGATCGTCGCTGCCGCCTTGAGACAGTACGTTGTTTCTAAAGGCGTCGGCGGTTGCCTTGTCGAAGATACCGTTCTCTTTGAACGCCTCGAAGGCATCGGCGCCCAGAATATCAGACCAGAGGTAGCTGTAGTAACCGGCAGAGTAACCACCAGAGAAGATGTGTGAGAAGTAGGTGCTGCGATAGCGCGGCGCGATCTCCTCAATCAGTCCCATCTTGCTGAGCGAGTCGGCTTCAAACTTGGCGGCATCCTTAGGTTCGAAGTCACTTAGGGTGTGCCAGTCGAGATCCAGCTTGGTGGCCGCCATATATTCTACCGTGGCAAAGCCCTGGTTGAACTTGCTGGCCGCCTGAATTTTCTCGACCAGAGACTGAGGGATCACCTCACCCGTCTTGTAGTGCTTGGCAAATTGCGCCAGTACTTCGGGTTGCGTCATCCAGTTCTCCATGACCTGTGACGGGAACTCAACATAGTCACGTGGTACCGAGGTGCCAGCCTGTGAGCGATACTCAACGTCTGACAGCATGGCGTGCAGGGCATGACCAAACTCGTGGAACAGGGTGCTGGCTTCATCGAAGGTCAGCAGCGCCGGCTCATCACCCACGGGACGTGGGTAGTTAAGCACGTTGACGATAATCGGCTTAGACTCGACGCCGTGCATTCTATATTGCTGGCGGTAAGAGTTTGCCCAGGCACCGCCACGCTTGCTGTCACGCACATAGTAGTCGCCTAAGAAGATTGCCATCAGAGAACCGTCTTTGTCATACACTTCCCAGGTACGCACTTCGTCGTTGTACTTAGGCAGATCGGTGCGCTCCTTGACCGTGATGCCGTAGAGGCGATTGGCGGTGTAGAAGACACCCTTCAACGTGTTTTCCAGTGAGAAGTAGGGACGGGTTTCCTGCTCGTTGAAGCTGTATTTGGCCACACGGATCTTGTCGGCATAGTACCACCAGTCCCATGCGGCTAGCTTGAAGTTTCCGCCTTCTTCGTCGATCAGCTTCTGCATCACGGCGACCTCAGCCTTGGCCTGGCCAAGTGCGGCAGGCCATACCTTGTCTAGCAGGCCGTAGACGTTTTCGGGTGTCTTGGCGGTGCGCTCTTCGAGAACGAAGTGGGCATGGCTCTTGTAACCCATCAGCTGAGCACGCTCGGCACGAAGGGCCGCCATCTGGGCCAGGATCTTCTTGTTGTCGTGGGCGTTATTATTGTTGCCACGCTCGATATAACCCTTGTAGATCTTCTCACGCAGCTCGCGGTTGTCGGCATAGGTGAGGAAAGGGGTAATAGATGGACGTTGAGTGGTGAACACCCATTTGCCCGGATGACCTTTCTTTTCGGCAGTTTGCGCTGCGGTGTTGATCACATCTTGAGGCAGACCAGCGAGATCGGCTGGATTGTCGATCACCAGCTCGAAGGCGTTGGTTTCGGCCAGCAGGTTGTCGCCAAACTCCAGGCTCAGCTTGCCGATCTTCTCGTTTAAGGCTCTGAGTTTAACCTTGTCGGCATCGCTTAGGTTCGCGCCGCCACGGGTGAAAGACTTGTAGGTATCTTCCAGCAGCTTCTGCTGGGCCGTGTTTAGCGTCAGGCTATCACGCTGGTCGTAGACGGCCTTAACGCGCTTGAATAGCTTGTCGTTGAGCAGGATATCGTCACCGGCGGCAGACAGCATAGGTGAAACTTCTTTCGAGATCGCCTGTAGCTGCTCGTTGGTGTCGGCACTGGTTAGGTTGTAGAAGACACTAGCCACCTTGGTGGTGAGATCGCCAGAAAATTCCATGGCTTCGATGGTGTTGGCGAAGGTTGGGGCGGCTGGGTTGTCGATAATGGCCTGGATTTCGGCCTTATGCTGAGCGATACCCGCCTTGAAGGCTGGCAGATAGTGCTCTGGCTTGATCTTGTCAAAATCTGGCATGCCCAAAAAGGTGTCGTAGGGCTTAAAGAAGGGGTTGCCGGCGTTGTTGTCTATGATGCGCTGCGCAACCACATTGGGTGCGACTTCCGCTTCCTGGCTGCTGCCACTTTGGGCGCTACAGCCGCCTAATGCGATGGCAAGTGCCATGGCGGATACGATTGGCTTGAGGGTCAATCCCTTCATATTCAAATCCCCGATGATTAATTTGTTATAGGCTACGATCTGGTGTCGTAACTGAGTTTTGTTGCCGAAAAGGCTGCGGATATCCGAACTTAACTTGCCTGAGTTTGGATATTAAAACGCTCATTATCATGGTTCTGACGGCTAAATCTATCGATTTTGTGTTTTGTTTGTAACAAATGTTTTGAATTGCCTGTTTTTGCATCCTAAATGGATGCATGTGTGGCAAAATGCGTCAACCTGACGTTAATAATGATAATAAGAGATGACCCTTAAATTCCCCTTAAACCCTGTCGGCGCCATGTGTCTGCTATTGACCAGCACGCTTTCTTTGGCCGCTCCCCAAGTCACTTCACTGGCAAACTTAAAAGTGGGTTCAGAAGTCGCCCCTGCAGTGGGTTCAAGTGTTGCCCAGGCGCCCAGCGTCTCGCCGCTGGCGGAGGAGATCGCCGACTATGCCCTTAACACCTATGGCGAGCAGACCATAGCGGCACTGTCGACCCTGATCCCCTATAAGACGATAGAGCCTGAGGGGATGACGCCGCTGACCCATCCGGAGTTTATCGGTTTCAAGGCGCAATTAAAGGCGCTAAGCGAAAGCCTGGGGCTAGATTACAGCGACAGAGGCTATGTGGTGCTCATCGGCTTGGGTGAGGCAGAAGATAAGCTTGGGGTGATCACCCATGGTGATGTGCAGCCCGCCGACGCCAGCTTCTGGCTGCAGGACCCCTTTGTGCTGGACCGTGAGTCTCAGCCTGGTTACCTGATTGGTCGCGGCACCGAAGATGACAAGGGGCCGATTGTCACGGCCATGTACGCCATGAAGGCGATTAAAGACAAGGGCGTGGCGCTTAACCGGCGTATCGAACTTCTGGTCTATCTGGCAGAAGAGTCAGACTGGGCGCCCTTGAAGGCCTTCTTGAAGGATTTTACCCCCGCCAGCCTGAATATCACCATAGATGCCGAGTATCCAGTGGTCACGGCCGAGAAGGGCTGGAGTGAGATCCGCCTGACCATTCCCAAGGTGAACCAGGCCAATGAAGCGTTCTCTAGCAAGCTGGCCCGTTTAGCCTTGTTTCGTGGCGGCGCCTTCGCCAGTCAGGTGCCCCAGCAGGCCCAGGCCAAGATTTCAGGATTGGATCCGGCCAGTGTCGCTGCTCTGAAAGAGAAGTCCGGCGCCCAGCAGGGGATGCGCTATCAATTTACCCAGGAGGGAGAGGCGATTTCCATCACGGCCCTTGGCAAATCGACTCACTCCTCGACCCCAGAGGCCGGGGTCAATGCCGTGACCCATCTGGCCGAGCTGCTAAGGGGCATTCGTTTTGCGCGCAGCGAAGCATCGCTCACGGTTCAGTTTATCCAGCAGATGGTGGGATTGGGACTCTATGGTGAGCAGTTTGGTGATATCGCCTATCAAGATGATTTCATGGGCCCGATGACGCTGGCTGCGACCCTGGTTAAGCCCAACGAGCAGGGCACAGAGATAGTGCTTAATCTAAGGCGCCCCGTTGGCAAGACGTCTAACCAGCTGGATCTCGAGACCCACAAGGCACTTGAGGGTTGGCAGGCGCAGCACCAGGTGTCGCTAACGGGTGTAGAGACCTACTGGGGTGAGCCCAAGCTGATGGATAAGGCACCGCACCTGTCGACCCTATTATCCGTGTTTGGTCACTTTACCGATACGCCATCGCCTAAGCCTGTGGCCATCGGCGGGTCGACCAATAGCAAGTTGTTTCCCAATGCATTAAGTTTTGGCCCGGCCATGCCTGGGGTGGAATATACAGGTCATAGTGAGCATGAATTTATCACCGAGGCGCAGTTTATGCTCAATTTGCAGATGTATACTGCCGCCTTTGTGGAGCTGGCGGCATCGAGCGGGCCTTCATCAACAAAGCTGTCATTAACAAAGCAGGCATCGACGAGCGAGTAATGAGTGATTGAGGATGGCTAAATAACCTGAGTTATTTTAAGGTTATTTGGTCTTTGTTGATAATTATCAATGACTTTTTTATCACCATAGATAAGCATAGTTAACGTCTTTGTACCCAGAAGAACAATAATATGAAAAACAATCAACCTGTCACACAGAAAGAGAAGGTGTTCGCGCCCGATACTATCTTGCTGTCGACCACAGATCTTAAAGGTCAGATCAAGTACACCAATCCCAGCTTCGCCCAAGTCTCCGAGTTTAGCCAGGATGAACTCTACCGTCAGCCCCATAATATCGTACGCCACCCAGACATGCCGCCGGCGGCATTCGAGTCTATGTGGTCGCGGCTCAAGCAGGGTAAGCCCTGGATTGGCATAGTAAAGAATCGCGCCAAGTCAGGCGATCACTACTGGGTCAATGCCTATGTGGCGCCCGTGCTGGAAGGTGGCGAGGTGCATGAGTATCAGTCGGTACGTAGGAAGGCGACCCAGGCGCAGATTGATAACGCCCAGGCCATCTATAGTGCATTGAATGCCGGTAAACAGCCAAGTACCCTTAAGGCGGCGCGTCTCGGCTTTGCCAAGCGCCTGGGGTTGGTCTTACTGCTCAGTCTCGGCCTGGCGGTCGGCCTGGCCGGCTACTCGCCACTGCTGGCGCTGCTGGTGGCAGCGGGGGTTGGCCTGACGGGGCTCTATATCACGCTTAAGCCATTTAACGCCCTGGTTAAACAGGCAAGCGACATCATAGACGATCCCCTGGCGACCGCCGTCTACTGTGGTCGTCAGGATGAGCTGGGTAAACTCGGTTTTGCCCTGCAATACCTGCTGACGGAAACCGGCGGCGCCGTAGGGCGCATGGCGGACTCGGCCGAGTCGATTCAGTCGCTGAGCGTTAGCCTGAATGAGACCATCAGCCATACCCGAGAGCGCGCCGACGGTCAGAGTCAGCAGACCAGCCAGGCGGCGACGGCGGTGGAGGAGATGAGCGCCAGTTTCAACGAGGTGAGTCAGAATATTCAATTGGCGGCCGAAGAGATGTCCATGAGCCATGAGGCGGCCGAGAAGGGCCATGAGCTGCTCGAAGAGGTGATCAACGCCATCAAGGGGCTGCATCAGGAGGTGAGTAACTTCTCTGCCGTGGTGGCCTCAATCGAACAGGACAGTCAGGAGATCAACGAGGTGCTGGAGGTGATCCGCGGTATCGCCGAGCAGACTAACCTGTTGGCGTTAAACGCCGCCATCGAGGCGGCCCGCGCCGGTGAGTCGGGCAGAGGCTTCGCCGTAGTGGCCGATGAGGTGCGCCAACTGTCGAGCCGTACCAGTGAGTCAACCAGCCATATTGAGGCGATTGTCAGTAAGTTCAGAGACAGCACCCTCAAGGCCAGCCAGACCATGCAGGCGGGTCAGCGTCAGGCGCAGCACTCGGTTGGCCTGGCTCAGCAGGTCGATGCCTCCTTCGAGGAGCTGCGCGCCTCTATCGACAGGCTTAATCAGATGAGTGATGCCAACGCCGCGGCCATGAGCCAGCAGACGGCGGTGGCCAGTGAGATCAGCCAGTCGATTCAGTTGATCAACGAGCTGGCGCTGGCCAGTCTGCGTCAAACACAGGATGCCGAGGAGCGGGGAGAGCAGATAGCGCGCCTGTCGGCCAAGACCCATCATCTGTCTCAGCAGTTCTGGCGTCAGAGTTTGCGAATGAAATGAAAAAATGAGCTTTAAGAAATGAGTCTTAAGAAATGAAGGTGAAAAAGGGAAGCTAAGCTTCCCTTTTTTGTTGTTTAGCATTAATCGTTTATCGCGTTATACCAATCAAAGTAAACATGTGATCAGAAATAGCTCAGGCAAAACGCTTGAGAACAAAGCAGGATTTTTAGATAAGTAGTTATTCTACAATTAAAAATACTAATACAGTTATCGAGCGTTTTAACAAGCTAGAATGATCAATTATCTATTACGATTGGTATTAATAGCCTGCGGCAGCACTGCCTGCGCGGCGGGGATCTGAGGCGCCAAACAACCCCTCGTCGGTGATCATGATGGACTGGGTCGAGCCCATGGCATCTTTCACACTTACCTTGTGGCCTCTCGCCTCCAGCAGCGAGATAGTGTCACGATTGAGGCTCTTCTCCACTCGCAGTTCGTCCGGTAGCCATTGGTGATGTACGCGGCTGGCGTAGCTGGCCTCGGCGATATAAGTCCATGATCGATCACATTCATGATGATCTGCATGGTAGTGTTGATGATGCGTGCGCCGCCCGGACTGCCGGTGACGATAAAGGGCTTGCCATCTTTCATCACTATGGTGGGGCTCATGGAGCTGAGCGGACGTTTGCCGCCTTCTACCGCATTGGCATCGCCGCCGATCAGGCCGTAGCCGTTAGGCACCCCGGGTTTGGCCGAGAAGTCATCCATCTCGTTGTTAAGCAAAATACCCGTGCCTTGTGCCACTAAGCCTGAGCCATAGCTGAAATTCAGGGTATAGGTGTTGGCGACGGCGTTGCCCCACTTGTCTACCACTGAGTAGTGGGTGGTTTGTGGGCTCTCGTAGCCACTAAGCTTGCCTGGGGCGATCTCGCTGCTTGGGGTGACGCGGTTGATAGCAATCCCCTTGGCGCGTGATTTAGCATAGTCTTTACTTATCAGCGTGTTAACCGGTACCTCGACAAAGTCGGGGTCGCCTAAGTATTCGCTGCGATCGGCATAGGCGCGTTTCATCACCTCGGCCATCAGATGCAGGGTATCGGCGGTGTTATGGCCGAGCTTGGCGATGGGGTAAGGCTCGAGCATGTTGAGCATCTCGATAATGTGTATACCACCGGAGGAGGGCGGCGGCATGGAGATCACCTGATAGCCGCGGTATTCGCCCTGGACGGGCTGACGCTCGATAACGCGATACTGTTTGAGATCGTCCATCGTCATGATCCCGCCGGCCTGGGTGACGCTGGCAACTATCTTCTCGGCGGTTTCCCCCTCGTAGAAGCCCTTGCTACCCTGTTGTTTGATCAGCTTGAGTGAGTGGGCCAGCTCCTTCTGCGTCAGGGTGTCGCCTATGTCGAAGTTGCTGCCATTGGGGCGGTAGAATATCGCCTTCGAACTCGGCCACTGGGCGATTCGGCGTTTCAGTCCGGCAAGCGAGGTGGCCAGATCTGCGGTGACGCTGATGCCTTGCTCGGCAAGTTTAATGGCGGGCTCGATCACCTGCGCCATGGTCATGGTGCCGTATTTCTCAAGCGCCAGTTCCATGCCCATGACGGTGCCGGGAACGCCGACGGCTAGGCCATGTTCGCGGCTGAGCTTAGCCACCGCATCGCCATTTTCGTCGAGAAAGATATCCTTGTGGGCACGCTTAGGGGCAACCTCACGATAATCGATGGCAACAGTCTTGTTACCTTCGGCCAGGTGTACCAGCATGAAGCCGCCACCGCCTATGTTGCCCGCCCTTGGCAGGGTAACGGCCAGGGCAAAACCGACGGCCACCGCCGCATCGACCGCATTGCCGCCTTGCTTAAGAATATCGACGCCCACTTGTGTCGCGATCGCTTCTTGGCTGGCTACCATGCCATGCTTGGCCCAGATGGGTTGTACCGTGGCGCTGTGGCTGTAGATGGAGGTTTCTGTGGCCTGGGCAAACTGGCCTGCAACGAGTGGCAGGCTGAGGCTGATGGCAAAGAGAAGGCTTTTTATTGGGTGCACACGGCGTCCTTAGTGTTAATTGAAATAATCGCTTTAAGCGTAATAAGAATGTTGAGCATAATAAAAGTGTTAAGCTACTGGATCATGTAGCCAGCTTTTCAATGTGCCGATTATGATAGTTGAAATCAAGCCATCTTTTAAGGAGATTGATTTGGAGCGAAGCGAAACGGCGTCATCATTTTCGATTCAAGCAGTAAACCAGATTTCGCTTATCGGTGAGGGGATATGGGACGGCCTGTTGGGCGAGACCAATCCCTTCTGTCGTTATGGCTTTGTCCATGCGCTGGAACTCAGTGGCTGCGTGGGAGAGCAGACTGGTTGGCGCCCCTTACATCTGGTGGTGAGCGAGATTCAATGCGAAAGCTCAGACCAAAGATGCGAAAGCTCAGACCAAAGATGCGAAAGCTCAGATGATAAATGCGATAGCTTAGATGAAAGAAGCGATAGCTTTGATGAAAGAAGCGACAACCGGCTCGATCCCAACAAGATACTGGCGGTGATGCCCCTTTATCTCAAGGGCCACTCCTACGGCGAATATGTGTTCGACTGGGCCTGGGCCCAGGCCTATGAGCGTCACGGACGCGACTATTACCCTAAGCTGGTCAACGCCATCCCCTTTACTCCTGTGACCGGGCCGCGAATCGGCCTGAGAAAAGACCTATCCGATGCACTAAAGGCTAGATTGATCGGCGCACTGGGTGAGTATCTAGGCCGGCTCGCAAAAACCTGCTCGGCATCGAGCTGGCACAGCCTGTTTTTAGCCGAAAACGAACGACTCACCCTAACCAATCAGGGGCATCTTGAGCGCCTCGGCACTCAGTTTCATTGGCTTAATAAAGGCTATCAAAGCTTCGATGATTTTCTCTCACGGCTGACCAGTCGCAGGCGCAAGTCGATCCTCAAGGAGCGCCGGACCCTTGCAAACGCTGGGCTTAGGTTTCGTTTCATCGAAGGGCCAGATATCACAGCGGCAGAGCTTAATCATTTTGTGCATTGCTATCAGCGTACCTATTACAAGCGATCAGGTCATCAGGGCTATCTAAACGCCGCCTTCTTCGAGGCCCTGGTGGAGCAGATGCCGGGGAGTGTACGCCTCTTGATAGTAGAGCGTGTGGCTCATAATAAGTCTCTTGATGGACAGCATAAGGGGAACTGCCAACAGGCCGATAGCCCATCGGAGGATACGGCCGTCAAGGTTGCGGCGGCGCTCTATCTTGTCGGCCAAGAGTGCCTCTATGGCCGTTACTGGGGCACTCTGGAAGAGATCGCCGGGCTGCATTTCGAGGCCTGTTACTATCAGGGGATCGAGTATGCCATCGCCAAGGGGGTTAACAAATTTGATGCCGGTGCCCAGGGGGAGCATAAGGTGCTCAGAGGGTTTGAGCCGGTGACCACCTATTCGGTGCACGAGATCTTAGATAGTGACTTTCGCCGCGCCATCGCCGATTTTGTCCTGCAGGAACGACAGGCAGTAACCACCTATATGAGTGAGCTCGAGACCATACTGCCTTTTAAGCGCCGCTAACGGAAAAGGAGAAAAAAATGGTGTTTGCTAGGGCCTGTTGACCTTTTGAGAACAAATTTTGTTCTAATTGAGCACGTACAAATCGCGGCAGGAGGCTTGGAGTATAGTTATTCTATATAAAAGCCGAGTAACAAAGAGTTGAACGTGCTCAAGACGAACCCTGCGGGCAGCGTCTGTATCATTTTTCTACTGCGTTATCGCTCATTGATGTAGTGCACTACATGACAATCGCTCTACCTTGTATAAAATCGATACAGAATGCTGCAAAAATGAACGCAAAAGATAAACAGGCCCTAGTGATCGCAATTACCGATTAGCCTAGGGCCAGCCAGAAACCAACCCCTATCATCAAGGAACCCGCGATGCGATTCAGCCATTTGATGTTGTCACCCTTGGCCAGAAACAGCTTGAGTGACTTGCCGCCGCTGGCGTAGGCCAGCATGCTGACAAATTCGGTCATCATGATGATCGCTAATAACAGGCTCAGCTGTGGCGCCACGGCGCGCTCGACATCGATAAAGGGGGGCAGCAGAGAGATCATGAAGGCCCAGCCCTTGGGATTGGCGATGGCGGTGACAAAACCCTGTGAGATCAACGCCTGGTTGCTGATCTGCGTGCTCTGATCATCGAGACTCGCCATCTTGCCCTTGGCGCGCCACATCTGAATACCGATATAGCCAAGATATGCACCGCCTACCCATTTGAGGATCTCGAAGATCTGTGGGTAGTTGAGCATCATGGCGGCAACGCCCATCACGGCCGCAACGGCCACCAGGGCAACCCCGGCCAGTTCACCTATCATCATCCACAGGGTGCGGCGCACGCCTATGCTCATGCCCAGCGTCATCGCCAGTGTCATGCACATGCCTGGCGTAATGGAGACAAAGAAGAAGGTTGGCAGAAAAACGGCAATGAGAATATGTTCTGACATCTGATAGTGAAAGTCGCGACTTTGGTAAATGACTCGGCAGGCTAGTGTAGTGATTTATCGCTTCGCTGCAAAGAAAAAACCAGCCTAGATGGCTGGTTTTCTTATGTCGTGCTACGTCTAATGGGCGTGGGTTTAGAGTACGCCGCGACGTACCTGATCGCGCTCAATCGATTCGAACAGGGCCTTGAAGTTACCTTCGCCGAAGCCCAGGTTGTTCTTGCGCTGGATGATCTCGATGAAGATAGGACCAAACAGGTTCTTGGTGAAGATCTGTAGCAGATAGCCATTCTCGTCGCCGTCGACCAGGATCTGGTGATGCTTGATACGCTCTCTGTCTTCGGTCACCTGTGGTAGCTTGTCGAAGATGGTGTCGTAGTATTCAGGGATGATGTCCAGGGTCTGAATCGAGCTGCCTTCCATCGCATCCAGTGAGGCTACGATGTCGCGGCTGCGGAACGCCAGATGCTGTACGCCTGGGCCGTCGTATTCTCTTAGGTACTCGTCGATCTGGTTTCTGTCATCGCCTTTACCTTCGTTAATTGGGATACAGAAGCTGCCATCGGGAGAGCGTAGGGCATAGGAGATAAGCGCCGTTTGCGAACCCTTGATGTCGAAGTAGCGTACTTCGGTAAAGCCGAAGATATCTTTATAGAAGTTCGACCAATGCTCCATGGTGCCCTTGTAGACGTTGTTGGTCAGGTGATCGACTTCGATAAAGCCTTTCTCCTGCACTATCTCTGGGTTTTCCAGGTCGACAAAGTCAGTGGCGTAGATGTTGTTGTCCGCGCCGAAGGTATCGATAAAGTAGATCAGGCTGTCGCCGATGCCGTAGATGGCCGGGTAGGGCAGATCTTTTACCTCATCGCCGGCTGGCTTGGCGCCACGGGCGACCGCACCTTCGAAGGCGAACTTAGCATCTTCTACGCGCCAGCCCATTGAGCTGATGGCAGGTCCGTGCTTCTTGGCAAATTCGGCAGAGAAGCCGCTTTTTTCATTGTTCAGCAGGAAGTTGATATCGTTTTGCTTGTAGTAGACGATATCTTTTTGCTTATGCTTCTTCAGTTTAGAGAAGCCAAAGTCGATGAAGACCTTGTGCATAAAGTCGAGATCTGGGGTGCAAAACTCGGTAAATTCGATGCCCAGTAATCCCAGTGGATTTTGTTCGCTTGCCATGTGAGTATCCTCGTTCAATTTGTTACAACCACAGTCACTCTGGGGTGACTTGTCAGGTTATTCGTTGTAATTCGGCGTGTACCGAACGGTATTAGTCTTCTAACCAGGAGCGGTTGTAGTCCTTACTCATGCAACCTTGTACATGTTGGGTTAGCTGCAGTGGGGCGAAGGTGTCGACCATCACCGCGTATTCATAGGTTTCTTTCTTACCGACAGAGGCCTCGGTGCGGCCAGGTTGTGGTCCGTGTGGAACGCCCTTCTGATGCAGCGTCATGTAGCCAGCCTCGATACCCGTACGGCTCATGAAATCGCCGTCGACATAGTAGAGCACTTCGTCGCTGTCGATATTGTTGTGGTAGTAGGGCGCCGGGATAGACTGGGGATGGAAGTCGTAAGGGCGCGGCACAAAGTTACAGATAACGAAGTTGTGAGCGGTAAATACCAGGTGATCCGACGGCGGCAGGTGGATCTGACCCACCTTAGGGGCGTAATCTTGAATGTTAAAGGCCCAGGGGTAGACACAGCCGTCCCAGCCCACGAGATCGAAGGGGTGCCACTCGAGTTGTGTCAGCTGATACTTGTCGCCAAACTTGCACACTAAGGGGAAGGCGCCTTTCTCGACCACGGCATCCTGCAGTGTGGGCACGCGGATGTCGCGCTCACAGTAGGGAGCAGACTCAAGTAGCTGACCGTATTCGTTTCTGAAGTGCTTAGGCACCTCCACCATAGAGAAGGCTTCGATCACAAACAGGCGAACCTGCTCATAGTCATCAAATTTAAGCTGGTAGGTGGTTCCGCGTGGGATCACCAGGTAATCCCATTTCTTTACCTCGAGTACGCCATATTCGCTGTATAGCTTGCCCTGGCCTTCATGGACGAAGATCACCTCGTCGGCGTAGGCGTTACGGTAAAACTCTTCGGTATCTTGAGTGACCTTGGCGCTGTACATGGCCACGTCATTGTTGAAAAAAATCTTATTACGCGCCGAGTAGAAGTTACCCTCGCGATCGGCCTGTTTGGCGTCCAGTTTATAGTTCTGGATTAAGGTGTCCTGCCAGGTGTGGCCATGGTCAACCTCGAACGGGCTCACCTCTAACGCCTTGGTCGGCATGTTGTGGTGATACTTGTTGGAATAGATGTTGGAGAAGCCATGGGTGGAGAAGAGTTCTTCCCGGTAGAGTTCACCATTGTCTTTCTTGAAGGTGATGTGGCGTTTATGGGGGATCTCCCCCTGTCTTACATAAAATGGCATGGCTTCTTTCCTTGGGTGCTTTAGCGGGCACACTTATGTTTATGTGATCTAAGTAACAATTTAGTTGCTGGCATGAGCAAAAAAAAGAATAATAAATAGCTTAACTCAATCTAAAATTTAGATGGTTGTCATTTGTTTACACCGAGGATGTGAGATGAAGATCGATGTGGAAGCCTTCAGGGTATTGTCGATTCTGGTCGAAGAGGGCAGTTTTTCCAAGGCGGCAGAGCGATTGCACAAGGCCCAGTCGGCGGTGAGCTACCAGGTCAAGAAGCTGGAACAGCATCTGGGTGTAAAGCTTTTTTGTCGGGATCAGTATCGCGCCGAATTAACGCCTGAGGGCAAGGTGATCCTTGCCGAAGGTAAAAGATTGCTGCAATACCTTGGCAATATTGAACATTTGGCTAGCCGTTTCAGCGAAGGCTGGGAACCTAAGCTCGAGCTGGTGGTAGATGGCTCCCTACCCATGGAGCCCATCATGCGGGCGCTTAAACGTGTCTCTGAGCATAAGATCCCCACCAAGATCCAGCTCAACATGGAGTTTCTCGGCGGGGTGCAGCACAGATTCGAGCGGGACAATGCCGATCTCATGTTGGTCAAGGATTATCGCACCGGCCCTAATTATCGGCCCCAGCCACTGCCGGACATCAACAGCATTTTGGTGGTGAGTCGGGAGCATCCCCTGGCGAGTGCCAGGGAGCTGAGCCTGTTTGAGTTGCTGCAACATGTGGAGCTCACCATAGAAGACTCATCGCCGGGTAAGATCCACAGCGACGAGCTGCAATTTGGCGGTGATAAGGTGTTTTACCTATCAGGCTTTATCATGAAGAAGAATGCCCTGTTGATGGGGCTGGGATTCGGCTGGATGCCTGATTTTCTCATTAAAGAGGAGCTGGCCAGTGGTGAGTTACAGGAACTGGATTTTCTCGGGGGCAGTCGTTACAGCTTTACGCCTCAGTTGGTGTCGACCATGGAGCGCCCGCTGGGGCGCGCCGGTCGGCTCTTTACCAGCCTGATCCTGGAGGAGTTTAACCTCTACCAGGAGGCTGCTAAAGGTTAACTTATCCCTTGATACTGTCTAGTCGTTGATAATGTCTAGTCGTTAATAATATCTAGGATACGACGTGTCTTGTCGTGTAGCTTAATGAAGGTGCCATCGACATCTATGGTGATGTTGCCGTCACGATCGATAGGCACATGGATCTTACCGCGATCATAATAGTCATCAGACAGGTAATCGCCCTTGTGCAGTTTCTTCTGCCAGCCCGGAGGCAGTGGCTCACCGCGGGCGACTTTCTTCTGTAGCCCGGGTGGTAGGCTCTTCTCGCCATGACTCTTATTGACATGGCCCTTAGCGCCATGTTCGTGCTTATCGTTCTTGGCCTGGGTTAGCGGCGAAAAGCCGATAGATAGGCCAAGTAAAACGAGGCCAAGGCCAGTGGTATATTTCTTCATCTAGTCTCTCCTGCGCAATCAATGCGTTTGCTCGTAGCATAGGGATTCCCCCTCATAATGTCTAGCCAGTCAGAACCTTCCAGATGTTCAGCTTATATTCAGCACGGCTTGGCTAGGGTGAAGCTATACCGGCTCGTAAATCTTAGCTATACCGGCTCGTAAATCTTAGCTATACCGGCTCGTAAATCTTAACTATGGAGTACCCGAATCGTTTATTAAACGCCGGAGCACAGGATCTATAAGGCCAAAGCTGGCCTGAAGATTAAGGAGTAGGATATGAAAAGCGCAATATCTTTGCAGGTAGCCAATCTCTATGCTCAGTACGCTGCGCAGTTTGCACGTGGTGAGCGCGCTAGCAATCAGATGACGATGCAAGCTTTTGTCGAGCAGCTTGCCAAGCAAGGGGTGTTACTCGACACCCTCAATTGGCAGGAGTGGTATCAAAATGCCCACCTGGTCGATAAGCCTGACTATATCCGTGAGGCAAGCCTTTATCAGTGCCGTCTGCTGCTAACCGCCATGAGCCGCCTGGAGCGTTTCAGTCGTGGTGTACTGGAAAATATGCGCAGGCAAGGGGTGTTGCTCGCGATTCTTGAGCGGCTCAATGTGCTCAGTCACCCGGAGAGAAACCTTGGGTTTGGCAATGCCACAGCTTAGCGGTGACAAGCCATAAGCTGTCTATCGGCTATAGCGCCAGTCACGCACCTTGCCATCGAGCCAGGCTGCGCTGTGCCTCATCTGTTTTTGGCTCTTCTTTAGCCAGGATCTCGCCCAGGGATATTCTAAGCTCAACACCGCCAGGCCGATTGGTAGCAGTAGCCAGGCCGGGCCGGGTAGCACCAAAAGCAGTAATCCAATCAGACAAAGTGTACCGCCAATGACGGTGATCAAGGTTTTTCTCAGCATAGACACCTCAAATATCCAACCTTCTCTCCTATACTTGTTTTGCATGATGTTGCGCAGCTATGCCAGTGAAAATGTGTAACAAAAGGATTTCTCACTGGGCAAGGAATGCCATCAGGCGGTGGTTTTTAAGGGGGAAGAGGGATGGTGAGAGAGACACTTCTTAACCTAAGTTGGGGTCGAAATGGGCTGTTTGTCCTGCTGCTGATCAGTTGGACCTTGGCATTCTTTCCATTGCGGGCCGATACCCTCAAGCTCTCTTCGTTAAACTGGCCACCCTATTCGGGACCGACTCTTAAGGACGGTGGAGCCTGTGTCGTGGTGGCTCGTGCGGCGCTTAATGCCATGGGCCATGAGCTTCAGGTGGATTACTTTCCATGGAGTCGAACCGTAAGGGTGGTGAGCCGAGATGACTCAGGCTATCAGGGCTATTTCCCCGAGTACCATCATCCCACGGATAAGTTTGTCTTTTCCGATTCTATGGGCGAGAGCCCTCTAGGGATCTTAGAGCAGAGTAGGCATCCCATCACCTGGTCGCGGCTGCAGGATCTCAATGCCTATACCTTGGGGGTGGTCAGGGACTATGTGAATACCCAAGCCCTGGATGAGATGATCGCCTTAGGGACTCAGCCGGTAGAATTGGTGAGTTCGGATGAACACAACATCAGAAAGGTGGCTACGGGGCGAGTTCAGGGGGCGGTTATGGATCTCTATGTCTATCTATACCTGGTAGAGCAGCCTCATCTGAGTGAGCTTAAGGCGAGGCTGCAATTTAACAAGCAACTGCTGGAATCGAAACGCCTCTATATCGCCTTTAGAAATACCCCCGAGGGGCGCAGGTGGCGGGAGATCTATAACGCCGGCCTTGCTCGAATCCAAGTCGAGCAGATCTTAGAGGTCTACCTGCAAAGCCTGTAGTTGAATCCTGTAGTTGAAAGCCTTTAGTTCAAAGTCTTTAGTTGAAAGCCTTTGGTTCAGAGCCTAGCAGGCGCCTCAACCCCAGGCAGGTCTCGGCGCCTTAGGCTATTGATGATAACTATGCCTTAGCGGTTATCGTCTGTCCTATAGGCGTCAGACTCAGCAGGGCCAATTTGAGATGCTGGATACCAAATGGGATCCCTATGATGGTGACGAAACAGGCCAGCGCGTGAGTGATATGGCCGATGGCGAGCCAGATCCCAAACAGCAGGAACCAGACGATATTACCGACCATGCCCAGGGGACCCGTGCCAATGTCATCTACCCCTTGCAGCGCACGGCGGCTGACGTTTTGTTGACCGAAGGGCCAGAAGGCCATCTCACCAATGACGAAACAGGCGCGGCCGAAGGGGATGCCTATGATGCTGATAAAGCAGAGTAATCCCGCCAGCCACCAGGCCAGTCCCATCACGAAGCCGCCTAAAATAAACCATGCAATATTAAAGATTAAGCGCAGTAGTGCCATCGAATACTCCTTGTTTCTGAGCTTATAGAGCCGCAAAGGCGTTCGCCTTTATTTAGATTTATCTAGTTCTAAGCGAAATCCGTGCCATATATTAAGTGTATGTTTTTATAGGTATTTAACCCTGAGATATTTTAAGTGAATGACATATTATGCCAAAAGTCGGTCAAATTACGCATTTGACGTTAAAAGGTGTAAACTCTGGCCCTTAGTTTAACTCTGACTCCTCATCATGAAGCTTAGCCACACTCAGGTAGATACGGTTTACCTAGGGCAGCACAAGGTCTACGTGAAGCGTGACGATCTGCTCCATCCAGAATTTTCCGGCAATAAGGCGCGCAAGTTCGCCTACTTCCTCGATAACGACTTCCCCTTGGTTAAGCAGCTGATTGGTTATGGTTCTCCCCAGGCCAACTCTCTCTATTCCTTGTCGGCGCTGGCAAAACTCAAGGGGTGGCGGTTGGACTTCTATGTGGATCATCTTCCCCATTATCTGACAGCCAACCCCTGCGGCAACTATCGCGCCGCACAGGCGCTTGGGGCCAATATCATAGACCTCTCTCGACGAGCAGACAGAGACGGCCTGGACTGTGATAGCTACATTCGCCAAAGGGTGTTAACGGGCAGTGATGAGCAGCTGTTTGTGCCGGAAGGCGGCCGCTGCGCCTTTGCCGAGCCTGGCGTTGCGCAGCTCGCTAAAGAGATAGCGAGCTGGAAGTATGCCGAGGGACTTACCGAGCTGGTGGTGTTTCTGCCTTCGGGCACCGGCACCACGGCGCTCTATCTGCAAAAGCAGTTTCTAACCCTAGATCCCAGCATTAGCGTCATGACCTGCGCCGTGGTGGGCGGGGATGATTATCTTCGTAAGCAATTTTTGGAGCTTGAAGAAGATGAAGCACTGCATCCTCAGATTGTTCCAGCCGCCAAGCGTTACCACTTCGGCAAGCTGTATCTTGAGTATTATCAGATGTGGCATGAACTCAAATCGACGGGGATAGAGTTTGAGCTACTTTATGATCCCCTGGGCTGGTTATGTCTGAAAAGATGCTGGCAACAGGGATTCAGCAAGCCGGTGCTCTATCTGCATCAAGGTGGGCTGTTGGGTAATCATTCTATGTTGCCAAGGTACCAGCGTAAATATGGTGCGATATTTGGTGAGTGAGGGGAATGATTAATGTCATTTGGCCAGGTCGGTACCTGTGAAAGGGGTACAACCTGAGCCAAATGTTACCTGCTGAGTCGTTGACGAATGAGGTCAATCCTACTTGTTGCCTTAGCAACCTTCGATACGTGTGAGAGGAGGTGTATCGAATAGCGTGGGGTTTACTTGTTGCTTGAGAGCAACCATTTCATAAATTGCAGGGCGTCGGTGCGCTTAGCAAAAGTTTGTTTATTTTTTCCTAGACTATCGGTGAAAGCGATAGAGGATTTGTTGACTGAAATTGAGTCCACCGGAAAATTTACCGTGATCTCATGACCGTTAATTTTGTACGACATAGGCCATACTCCTTATTGCTGTGACTGCCTCTTGGCAGTAAAAATTTACAAATAATAGATCCTTAGCTGTTGCGAAAGATGAATTAAAACCTTTCTGAGACTACCCAGCCTTATGTAAATAATCAAGTGATCTGCCTCGCTAAAGCCGTTGTTTGCGCCCGAAAGGGGGGCTTATCACCGGATTGGACACAGTAAATCATCAATAAATGACAATAGTGTGACGAAATAGCTGCGAGTTGTTGGATGCGGTGACTTGGGGTCGAGCGATGCAAAACTAAAGGCAGAAAACTAAAATCAGGGTACTGCAGAAGTCGAGCATTATAATCCTGGCCGCGTACTTGTCAATATTTAATCAATTCCGCCCTTTGGGCATTTAGACTTGTTTGCGCTGCTTTTGTTTGTTGCAAACTACCTAGGTTATTTCGACTGGATTATCGCCAGTCAGCTCAGCCTAGCTCGACGATACAGGATTAAATGAAACCACCTGTAAACTACTTCAAAAACAAACAGAAAAGATAAACAGGCCCTAGGAATAATGCTAATATTTCTAGGCGCTTGTTAACAATTTAGGGGGCTGGGATGCGCTTTGTTGTTTGGTCGTTAATCTGGGTGATGAGCTTGTTTGTCGGTAGCGCCTGGTGCGCGGCGCCAAATAGTCTGGTGGGGGCGTTAACCGATGCCGCGGCCGACACAGGTCAGAGTCAATTTGTTCGCTCGGTTGAGCATTATGAATATAAGGATAGCCTGCAACGTGACACGCCAAGGGGCACGGTCGAAGGCTATATGGCGGCGGTTTATGAGCAAGATTATGAAAAGGCGGCAGAGTATCTGGATCTGCGTTATCTGCCCGAGGGGATGTCGGCCAAACGCGGCGCCGAATATGCCAAGCAGCTGCAGCTGATCATAGAGCGTAATCTCTGGCTCGATTTAGGTCAGCTTAACGATACGCCACTGGGTCAGGATAACGATCAGCTGCCTGCCTACCGGGATCTCTTTGGCCGGGTAGCGTTGCAAAGCGATCAGATAGCCCTCTATCTGCAACGTGTGCCCAGCGAAGGGGGCACCATCTGGAAGGTCTCTAACGCCACCGTCGCTAAGGTGCCTAAGCTCTATGAAAACCTGGGTTATGGTCCTGTGGCCGAATGGTTTGTCAATCATGTCCCCGAGGGGCGCTGGTTTAACGTAAACCTGTGGGAGTGGAGCCTGGTTTTGGCTTACCTTATCACCGCCTTTATGGTGATGGTGCCTGTGACCTGGATAGTTAAGCGGGTGATCCTGCTGACTAAGCATGAGCTTAAAGAAGAGCTGGCCTACATAGTGGCCGGGCCGCTAAGATTTTTGGCGGCCGTGTTACTGGTCAGAGCCTGGGTGTCCCATAGCAGCATCTCACCCGCCGCTATCGAGATGATAGATACAGGTTTCCTGCTGGTGTCGGCCATCATCTGGTTCGGCTGGAGTGCCATGGGGATCTTCCATCAAGGATTAAAGAAACGCTGGAAAGAGCAGGGCAAAGATCAGGCGGCATCCTTGTTGCGGCCTTTGACCAATTTCTTGCGGGTGATCTTCGTGATCATGGCGGTGCTTCTCTGGCTGGAACACCTGGGCTTTAACGCCAGCGCCATCATCGCCGGTATGGGCATAGGAGGTATCGCCATCGCGCTCGCCTCCAAGCAATCGATAGAAAACTTTATCGGTACCATCACCCTCTATTCTGCCGCGCCTATCAAGGTGGGCAACCTGTGTAAGTTTGGCAGTATTAGCGGCACGGTTGAGGAGATAGGCCTGCGCTGCACCCAGATCCGTACCCTGGACAGGACACTTATTCACGTGCCTAACGCCAAGTTGGTGGAGATGGAGATCGAGAATATCTCTCAGCGAGAAAAGATCCGTTTCAAGGCGGACATTCGCCTCGATTATGCGGTCACCACCTCGGCTCAGCTCAAGGCGATTGTCACCGAGATAAAAGAGATGCTGGAAGCCCATGAACTGGTGCTCAAAGAGCCCCTCAGGGTCACCTTTAAGGGCTTTGGCCTGCATGGTCTACAGGTCAATGTACTGGCCTATATTGGTACCAAGAGTTTTCCTACCTTTCAGCTGGCATCGGAGGAGTTACATTTAAAAATCATGGATATAGTGGTGAAAAATGGCTCTCGTATCGTGCCTGTGGCACCGGTTGCATTGAATAATGGGTAAACTTGTTAAAGCTGTGATCTCTGGGTCTTGATGTCGCATCGAAATACGGGGATCATGGCTATAATTAATGGCGAATCGCGTCAATCACATCAGGACGTAGTGAGAATTGTATGGCTAAAGTGCTAGAGAGTGTCGATCAGCGTACTCAGTTGGTTGGCGAAAACCGTCTCGAGCTTCTGCTGTTTCGTATCAATGCGACGCAGCTTTTTGCGATCAATGTGTTTAAGGTCAAAGAGGTGGTTAAGCTGCCAAAGCTGAGCGCCTTACCCGGTAGCCATCCCAGCATCAAGGGCGTCGCTAATATCCGCGGTACCTCGATTCCTGTCATCGATCTGCGCAGCGCCATCGGCTTCCAGCCCATGAGCGAGGATCAGGAAGCCAACCTGATCATCACCGAATATAACCGCAGCGTGCAGGGGTTTATGGTGGGTAAGGTCGACCATATCATCAATATGACCTGGAGCGACATCATGCCGCCGCCCAAGAGTACCGGCAGCCATAACTACCTCACCGCGATCACTAAGGTGGAGGTGGATGGTGCGACTCGCTTAGTCTCCATTATCGATGTCGAGAAGGTGCTGGCGGAGATAGTCCACTATGACATCGCTATCTCCGAGGGGGTCTTGGACCATGCCCTGGTGGACAAGATGATAGGGCGCAAGATCTTGATTGCCGATGATTCCGCCACGGCGCGCCGTCAGGTGAAAGACACCCTGGCACCGCTGGGGATAGAGGTGATAGAGACCTCGGATGGCCTGCAGGCGCTTAACTTATTGAAGCGTTGGTGTGACGAGGGACGTGATATCAATCAAGAGATCTTAATGCTGATCACCGATGCCGAGATGCCTGAGATGGACGGTTACCGACTCACCTATGAGGTACGCAAAGACAAGCGGATGGCCAACCTCTTTATTACCCTCAACACCTCACTGAGTGGCAGTTTCAACAATGCCATGGTGGAGAAGGTAGGATGTGACAGGTTTATTTCTAAGTTTCAGCCGGATCTGCTGGTGGATGTGGTACAAGAGCGTCTGCGCACCCAATTACCCGAGCGAGAAACTTAACCCCAATTATCCTTTATAAGGACTAGGACTAAAAGTTAGGAGCTAAATCCTAAAGTCTAAAGCCTAAAGCCTAAAGCCTAAAGCCTAAAGCCTAAAGCCTAAAGCCTAAAGCCTAAAGCCTAAAGCCTTTGGCCTGGCTTTTAGTTATTGATGACGCCAGTTTTGATGGGTTATCGCTATCGACAGGCGCTGACCCTTCAAAAGGCATTAGGTTATAAGCTATGGGTCAACAAGGGTATGCGACAAGCGACACGTCAAAGCTCTCTATCAAAGCACTTGATTAAAAGCACTTGATTTAAATCTATGCGTCATCGAGCATCTGCTCGGCAAGGATATCCCTTAGTACCTGACGTTTTACCGCTGCGGTAGAGACGATATTGATCCTGGCGATGCGCACGGCGTAGCCAAAGCGCTCGCGGCCGACGGCGGCGATCAGCTGATGCAAGAAGGCCTTATCCAGCCCCAGCATCTTGGCGTAATGTTCTACCGCCTTGGCCACAGAGGAAAATTGCACTCCGTCGAACTCGAAACCGCCGCCGTAGCCTGCGGTTTCAAGCGGGATCCCCTTGAGACTAAGTGGCCAGGGGGCGACGCTTACCCTGGCTTTTGCCACCTGATACATGAACCAGGCACTCTTCTTAAAGCCTTCGAACACCTTACAGGTAAAGTCCGCCTCTTCGAGCTCCTCCTGCGTCCAGTTCACGCCTATGGCCAGATGTTTGGCATAGCGGCGCATCAATTCATCTTTGACCGCGCTGTGACAGTCCCAGATGGAGCTGAGTGGCGCCTTTTCGGCGATCTGCAGACACTCTTTGCAGGCGGGAACCGCTAAGGAAGGGTGAGGGCAGTGGCCTAAGGCGTGATAGTGAAACTGGTGAGCACAGGGCTCGGCGCAAAACCAGCAGGTGTGACGCCTGTCGAAGGGGATGTCGACTAAGGGGAGGGCGGCAGACAAGGGCTATCCCCTGTCTGCTGTGTGGCGTAAGCGCGGCTTAGAGCGCAGAGCCGAGCGTAAAGTTAAGCGCAAAACTAAGCTCGAAACTAAAAGCAAAACTAAGCTCAAAATTAGGCGCACACTCAAGCCCAAGAGCAAGGCTTACTCCTGCTCGATGTCGACCAGGCTCTTAGCCAGAGTGATAGGGTCGAGCTCCAGGCATTCCTGTTCGGCAACCCAGTCGATACCCACTAGCACGCCATCGTCATGCAGATCTTGAATCCAGTACTCGAGCAACTCTTCCAGTGGGATGGGAGCGGGTTGATAATCCTGCCACTCTTCGGTGCAGTGTACCTTAGCCTGGGCTTCGCTTGACCACAGCGGCATCACATCGGTCTCTTCATATTCAGACGAGTCACACACGACCCAACCTTCGCCGGTTTCATCCTGAAGGCCCCAAACGGCTTGCTGCTCTTTTACGTTGTCGATAAAGCTTGCTAAAACGGGACTATTGTCTGTCATCTGAGTGTCTGTCATGTGAGTTCTCTTAGAATGGGTAAAATCGAGCCCATTATACGCGATGTGGCTAACGAGCCAAGCGCTAGGTGAACCGACCAGCCCACTATTTATTCGCTTGGGGGATAAACTGGTCTAAGTTCGAATTATTAATCATAAATCATTTAGCATAAGAGTCTCGAATCGTTATCATGTCTGGGGAAGGTCTGGTTTCTCGCCGGCTGCAGATCATTATGTTTCTTATATTTTTAGCCGTTTTCTCTTGGAGTCTCTATTTTGAAAAAATTGCTCACCTTTGCATCCCTGATACTGGCAACCGGTTTGCCTAGCCTTAGCGCGCTCGCCCAAGATTTCGATACCTGTGTGAGTGGACTGAAACAGAAGGCGCTGGCCGCAGGGGTGTCGAGCAAGACGGTGGACGAGGGACTGGGCCAGGTAAAGTACGTGGCCAGGGTGATCGAGCTCGACAAGAAGCAGCCCGAGTTTAGCCAGACGTTTGATAACTATTTCTCCAAGCGCGTCACCGACTGGCGGGTGCAGGAGGGAAGGCGTCTGTTGAAAGCCCACGGCCCACTGCTGAGCAAGTTACAGCAAGAATATGGTGTTCCGCCCCAGTATTTGGTGGCCTTTTGGGGGCTGGAGACTAACTTTGGGTCTTACAAGGGAAAGATGCCGGTGATCGACTCGCTGACAACCCTAGCTTGCGATCCCAGACGTAGCAGCTATTTCACCGGTGAGTTGATTCAAGCGCTAAAGCTCAAGGAAGCCTACCAATTTGATAATAAGCAGATGCAGGGATCTTGGGCCGGTGCCATGGGCCACACCCAATTCATGCCTTCTGCCTACGCCAAATATGCGGTAGATGCCGATGGTGATGGCAAGGCCGATCTGTTTAACAGCACTGAGGACGCTTTATCCTCGGCGGCTAACTTCTTGAATAATCTCGGATGGGTGCGCAATGAGCGTTGGGGACGCGAAGTCTCTCTGCCAAAGGATTATGATTTTCGCCACCTTGGGCGCAATGACAAACAGAGCTTAACCACCTGGGCCGGTTTGGGGATCACTCAGGCCAACGGCCGCGCCTTGTCGACGCCGGACATGCGGGCGGCACTCTACCTGCCGGCGGGGCATACAGGTCCGGCCTTCTTAGGCTATGGCAACTTCGATGTGATCATGCGCTGGAACCGCTCTGAGTTTTACGCCATCGCGGTAGGGCATTTGGCCGATCGTATCAATGGTGGTGCGCGCCTGCATGTGGCGCCGCCGAAACATGACAATATCAGCCGCGCCAAGCTCAAGTTGCTACAGGCCAAACTCAACGAGAAGGGTTATGACGTGGGTAAGCCTGATGGTGTGCTCGGGGTGAACTCCCGTACCGGCCTACAGGCCTTTCAGCGCAGCGCCGGCCTGGTGGCCGACGGTTTCCCAAGTGATGAGACCTTCGCGGCGCTGGGGATAAAATAGTACTAACCATTATGATTGCATCTCGTTAAGAATTACATTAGCTTAATATTTTTGGCCGGGCGACTCGCTCGGCCAAATTGTAATAATACCAATCACAGTAAGTATTTGATCAGAAATAGCGCAGGAAAAACGCTTGAGAACAAAGCAAAATTTTTAGATAAGTAGTTATTCTACAATTAAAAATATTAATGCCGTTATCGAGCGTTTTAACAAGCTAGCATGATCAATTATTTATGACGATTGGTATAACTAACGAGTGGCAACATAAGGTAGCAATATGGATGCGATGGAGAGTTTGTCCTTTGCCCAGCGGCAACGTCTGGCGTTTATCGATTTTAGTTTGCAGTATTTCGGTCAGGTCTCACGTCAGGATCTGATCGCCAAGTTTGCCACAGGCCTGGCGGCGGCGACCCGTGATTTTGCCAGCTATCGTGAGTTGGCACCCCACAACATGGAGCTGGTGCATCAGACCAAGCGCTATCACAGACGCGCCGAGTTTACCCCCCTGTTTGACCATGATCCCGAGGCGATTCTTCATGGCTTGGCCAATGGTTTTGGCGACGGGCTATCTCATCCCGTTACCCCAAGCAGCGTCTGCCTCGATGCGGTGCAGCTGATTCACCCCGATACCAACATCATTGCCGCCGTGATGCGCGCAATCGCCCACAAACAGGCGATCGCCGTGACTTATGTGTCCGTTTCATCGGGGGAAACTCAAAGGGAGCTGGTGCCTCATACGCTGGTCAATAATGGCCAGCGCTGGCATGTGCGCTGTTTCGATCGTACTCACCAGGTATTTACCGATTTTGTGGTGACTCGTTTCAAGGCGGTGAGCCAAAGCCTAACCGAGCCTTTCGATCACGAGTTGCAAGACAAAGATACCCATTGGCAGAAGCTGGTCACCCTAGTGTTGATCCCCCATCCCAGCCTGGCCCATCCCGAGGCGATTGCGCTGGATTATCAGATGAGCGAGGGGGAGTTGCTGCTTAGCTGCCGCGCCGCCCTCGCGGGTTATCTGCTGCGCCAATGGAGCGTGGACTGCTCTCCCCTGCATCAGATCCGCAGCGGCGTGTGTCAGCTGGCGCTAAAGAACCATGCCATCTTAAGCGAGATAGAGCATCTGGCCATAGTGCCGGGGGGCAAGGCATAACAGGCGTAGCGCCTCGAGGGAAGTTTTGCTAAGCTTCGCCCACTTGATGAAAAGAGACTAACTAAGGACGCTTGATGAGCATTAAAGACGATATGGTCGTGCAGTTTAACTACACCTTACGCGATGAAGCAGGTGAAGTGCTCGAAACCAACGAAGGATTAGATCCTATTGCCTACCTACACGGGCATGACAACATGATGCCTGGCGTCGAGAAGGCAATTGAAGGCAAGGCCATTGGCGAGAAGTTTTCTGTCACTTTACCGCCGGAAGAAACCTATGGCGTACGTAACGAGAACGGTGAGCAGCGCGTGTCGATCAAGCATCTGCAAGGCGCGAAAGTCTGGAAGCCAGGCATGCGCGCCATTATCAGTACCGATCAGGGGCAGCGCCAGGTGACCGTGCTTAAGGTGGGGAAGTTCATGGCGACCGTGGACATCAACCATCCGTTGGCGGGCCGCGAACTGACCTTCGATCTCGAGATTGTCGACGCTCGCGAAGCGAGTGCCGAAGAGATCGCCCATGGACATGCCCACGGGGTAGGCGGTCATCACCACTAAGGTGAGCCGGCGCAAATAAGCGTAGCTATATAGATAGCGAAAACCATAAAGACCCGGGTTATCCTGGGTCTTTGCACATCTAACGGGGAAGTAAGCTGTGGTAGTTGAATTTTCAGGCGGGCGGGTGATCGTCTCGCCTCAAGAGGTCTTGGTAAAACTTGCTACTGGCGTTAGCCTCTATGCCATGGTCGATGATCTGCGTCTGCTCAGTGCCGGCAACATCATGGTGGCCGATGCGGGTGCGGTACGCTGGCATCTCACCTTAGACGATGAAACCCAGCTTGCCGATATCGCCGAGTGCCTCGGTATCGATATCGGTTAAACTGGCTTGGTTTGTCACTCGCCTATATGTTGGCGATGTGGCCTATTACCGCTTAAGTTCATCACGACCATGTGGTGAGTCGAGATCTAATTCGGGTCCTTTGGGCACCACGCGGGTTGGGTTTATCTGGCCGTGGCTGAAGTAGTAGTGCTGATTGATATGCTCCAAGTTGACCGTCTTGGCGACACCCGGGTATTGGTACAACTCCTTCAGGTATGCCTGAATCGCCGGCATGTCAGCGATGCGATTACGATTGGTCTTGAAGTGTCCCACATAGACGGTATCGAAACGCACTAGCGTGGTAAACAGGCGCCAGTCGGCTTCGGTAATTTGGTCACCCACCAGATAGCGCTGTCGGCTAAGCCGCTTCTCTAGGGTATCTAAGGCGTCAAACAGTTCGTCGAAGGCCTGTTCATAGGCTGCCTGAGTGGTGGCAAAACCCGCCTTGTATACCCCGTTGTTGATCTTGTGATAGACCCAGTGATTGATCTCATCGATCTCCTCTCTGAGCGGGTCGGGGTAAAAGTCGAGCCGATTGTCGGTGAGATCATTAAAGGCGCTGTTGAACATGCGAATGATTTCGGCCGACTCGTTGCTGACTATGGTGCGGCGTTCTTTGTCCCAGAGTACGGGTACGGTCACGCGGCCGCTATAGTCTGGCTCGGCCAACTGGTAGATCTCATAGAGGTAATCTTTGCCATTGAGCCGGTCGATTTCGCTGCCCTCGATATGCAGGGCCTGCTCGCTTTGCTTGGGACCGCTAAATTCCCAGCCGTTGCTGAGCATATGTGGCTCGACCACGGTGACACCGATATGGGCCTGTAATGACTTTAGCTCGCGAAAGATAAGCGTCCTGTGAGCCCAAGGACAGGCGAGGGATACGTAGAGATGGTAACGG
This sequence comes from Shewanella sp. cp20, assembly GCF_000832025.1. NCBI lineage: Bacteria > Pseudomonadati > Pseudomonadota > Gammaproteobacteria > Alteromonadales > Shewanellaceae > Shewanella > Shewanella sp. cp20. Next base: position 184,572 of record NZ_JPII01000046.1, read on the forward strand.
CCCGACTGCGCTTTAAATTCTGGCTCAGGTTCCTGCTGCGTTGGCGCCTTTATCCAGTGGCGAAAGGCGGCATCTTCCCTGACAAACGTCCCCTTGCTCTTTTCTGTGTCATACCATTTGTCAACCCATTGGCCATTCTGGAGTAGTCCCATCTGTGTCTGCCTCGTTGATTTTAATGCTTGAGTTCAGTGTAACAGTCGAACAATCCAATGAAAAAGTGCTAAAAATGGCGTTTTACATTCGAATTTATCGAATGTTTTGTGGGCTTCTTGGCTAGGGCCTGTTGATCTTTCAAGTTTAATTTTTGTTCAATCTAAACGCGTTTTGCGCGAGGCGAGAGCCATGAAGCATAGTTACTCTATGTGAATGGCGAACAACAAAGAAATCGTCTGGAACGATTTCTAACAGCGTAGCTGATCGCCTGCGGTGAAAGGCAGGAAGCCTTTCATAAAGTGCAGCGCGCGTTTAGATGAACCCGTTGGGCAGCGTTTGTAGGCCATTTCTACGGCGTTATCGCCAATTTGTGTAGGATACTACACGACACAGGCTCTGCCTTGCACAAATCACCTTCAAACTGCTGCAAAAACAAACGCAAAGATCAACAGGCCCTAGGGCCTGTTGACCTTTTAAGAACAAATTTTGTTCTCATTGAGCTTGTTTCTTGGGCTTGGCAGGGCTTGCTGATATGATCGCCCGCCAATGAACGCATAATGAATTGACCAATAAAGGAAACCCTATGTCTCAACAGCCGTTAGAGCGGATCACCATAGAACCTCAAACCCAGTGCCGTGCCTGTGTGATCTGGCTGCATGGTCTGGGCGATTCGGGTGCTGGATTTGCACCTGTGGTGCCACTTTTAGGTTTGCCCGATGAGCTCGGCGTACGTTTTATCTTCCCCCATGCGCCAAGCATACCGGTGACCATCAACCAGGGCTATGTGATGCCGGCCTGGTATGACATCAAGGGGATGGATGTGGACAATCGCGCCGACATGGCGGGTGTGCAGGCCTCTGAGCAGGCGATCGCAGCGCTTATTGAGGAGCAGATCGCCGCAGGTGTGCCGAGCGACAAGATAGTCCTGGCTGGTTTTAGCCAAGGTGGTGTGATGAGCCTGTTCACAGGTTTGCGCTTCCCTAAGCCTCTGGCCGGCATCATGGCGTTATCCTGTTATCTGCCGACGGGTCATGCCATGCCGGATAATCTCAGCGAGGCGAATCGCTACACGCCACTGTTGCAACAACACGGTGAGCAAGATGAGGTGGTTCCGCTGGCGTTGGGCCGTGCGGCATTTGAGCTGATTTCAGCGGCGGGCTATGCCAGCGAATGGCATACCTATCCCATGGGGCATAGCGTACTGCCAAATCAGCTTCAGGATATAGGTCAATGGCTTAAGGCGCGCTTGAGCGAGTAGGGCGCCTTATCTTCGAACGCACATAAACAAGTGTTAGAAATAAGAGCAGAGGGGGCGCCGGTTGGCGCCTCTTTTTTATGGCTTGTAGAGTGTGGGCGAGATCACGTCAAACAATTGGCGAGCGGTTAACGCTAGTCTTTCGATAACATGTCACTAACAAATGGGTGTAAATAGCCACCTTTGAGGTTAAAAAACCATCGATTTTGACTGTATTAAGTTTTACTGCTTTAGCTAAGGTTGATCTAGTGTGAAATTTTTACCGGTTTTGTGATCTAGGTACGCTAAGGCTTGTTTGTTTAAAGGGAGTATCTCTATTTTTTAGATTGATTCGTTAAGTTAATAAAATTGAAACAAAATGGCCTTTGGTATTTGTTTTAATTAATCACATTTCTCAATGCTCTATATTTAGCTTGTTCTGACAGGTGAACAATAAAAGGCGTAAAACGCTTTTAAAATAAACATTTGCCCTATGTTTGTTCATAAAAATGCCACATTTTCTAGATATTGTTTGCTATTATATTTCGCGGCGAGATTATGACGTTCGCTATCAAAAATTATGATGGTTAATAAAAAAATATAATCCAGGGGTTGATGTAATGACAAATAAGCTATTAAAAGGATTAGTCGCTACGGCTGTTGTGGCTGCACTTGCTGGCTGTAATGGCAGTGACGACGATACCACTAAGGTACCAACAACATGTGCCGAAGCTGGCGATGCATGTACTGTATTTACCGTACTTCATACTAACGATAACCATGGTCGTTTCTTCGAGAATAAGTATGGTGAGTATGGTATGGCGGCTCGTAAGACGCTGATCGATCAGATCCGCGCTGAAGTTGAAGCCAACGGCGGCGAAACGCTGCTGCTTTCTGGCGGTGACATTAACACAGGTGTACCTGAGTCAGATCTGCAAGATGCGCGTCCTGACTTCGTTGGTATGAACCTGATTGGTTACGATGCGATGGCCGTTGGTAACCACGAATTTGATAATCCACTTTCTGTTGTCGATATGCAACGTGAGCTAGCCGAATTCCCAATGCTAGCCGCTAACATCTACGACAAGGCGTCTGGTAAGCGTTACTTCGATGCTTATAAAGTCTTTGACGTTAACGGTCTACGTATCGCAGTGGTGGGTCTGACAACTGAAGATACCGCTAAGATAGGTAACCCTGAGTTCATTAGCGGTCTTGAGTTTACCGATCCTAAAGAAGAGCTGAAGAAAGTGATTGCAGATATCAAGGCGGCCAATGAAGCTGACCTGATCTTTGCAACGACTCACATGGGTCACTATGCTGATGGCGCAAATGGTGGCAACGCGCCTGGTGATGTTGCGCTGGCACGTGCAATGACTGAAGGTGATTTAGCCGCTGTTATCGGTGGTCACTCTCAGAACCCAGTTTGTATGGAAGGTAATGCTTACGATCCAAACTTCAAGCCTGGTGCCGAGTGTAAGCCTGATGTGCAAAATGGTACTTACATCATGCAGGCCCACGAGTGGGGTAAGTATGTTGGCCGTGCTGACTTCGAATACTTCAACGGTGAGCTGCATTTAGCGGGTTACAAGTTAATTCCTGTTAACTTGAAAGAGAAGAACGAAGCGGGCGATCGCGTACTGATCGGCGAAGCTATTGAGCCTGATGCGACGGTTCTGGAAGTTCTGCAACAGTACCAAGATAAAGGTCAGGAAGAGCTGCTAAAAGTGATCGGTTCTACCGATGATAAGCTTGAAGGCGACCGTGGTGTGGTTCGTAAGCAGCAGACCAACATGGGCCGTTTGATCGCCGAAGCGCAGCGCACTAAAGTGAATGCCGATTTCGCGGTAATGAACTCTGGTGGTGTACGCGCATCTATCGAAGCGGGCGAAATCACCTACAAAGACGTACTGACCGTTCAACCATTTGGTAACTCAATCACCCTAAGCACATTGACGGGTGCAGAGATCACCGAATACCTGAATGTTGTGGCGACTGTTGATATTGGTGCCGAAGGTTCTGGTGCCTATCCACAACTGGCTGGTATCAAGATGGACGTCGATTGTGAAGCTAAGACAGTTGCTATCAGTGACATCAATGGTAAAGGCTACTCTGCCGATGCGACATATACCTTTACTGTACCTAGCTATAACGCCGCTGGCGGTGACGGCTACCCAGCATTGACACCCGTTATGACAGGTTATGTTGATGCAGAAGTTCTGGCCACATACATCGAAGGTATCGGCGCTATCAAGGCGGCTGACTACGCACCCGTTGCCGGTGACATTCAGTTCCTGAACAGCAACAGCCCACTGGCTTGCCAACGCTAATCTAGATTAGCTTATTAGCAAGTGCTTTAAGCAAGCGCTTTAAATAAGTGAGTTAAAAAAGCAGCCATCAGGCTGCTTTTTTTATGCTTAAACCCTATCTCATTCCCGTGCCAGCAGACTTTGCCCGGCTATCAAAAAATTTTAAATTTGCTCCTTGAAATCATAAATGGCTATCCACATATAGTGAATATGGGGCGCTCATCGAGGCCCCTGATGTTACCCAAGACCTTAGTCTTGTTATGGCAGTGCCTTTGGGCTGCCGGGTAATGTCACTAAAAGGTGCGGCGCAATTCATGTGAAATTAACGCGTGATTCATGGCCGGCCACTAACCACTATATTGCTTAATACAAGGATATACCTATGCGTAATTATGATTTGACCCCTCTATACCGTAGTGCCATTGGATTCGATCGTTTAGCCCAGCTTGCCGAGCATGCTGCATCGAACAAGGGTAATACAGGTTATCCCCCTTATAACATCGAGCTACTCAGCGAGAATCGCTATCGCATCACCATGGCGGTGGCCGGCTTTGCGATGAATGAATTAGACATTACCAGCGAAGGCGACAAGCTGGTCGTTAAAGGCACTAAGGCGGAGCAGGAGAGTGAGCGCAAATACCTGTACCAAGGGATTGCCGAGCGTGGTTTCGAGCGTACCTTCCAGCTGGCAGACTATGTCACTGTGATAGGTGCCGATCTCGAAAATGGCCTGCTCAATATCGATCTACAGCGCGAGATCCCCGAGGCGCTTAAGCCTCGTAAGATTGAGATCTCGAGCTCAAAGTTATTAGACGCCTAATAGGCCCTGGGATCATAGTTGTAAAAAGGGAGCCTAGGCTCCCTTTTTTGATGGCAAAATTCTCATTTTGGGGATTATTTAGGCTTAGCGATTAAGCCCGGTCAGAATTGCCTCGTTTAAGTATTCGCTAAAGTCATCGCCGTGGTTGGCGAGCATCTTAGGGAACATAGAAATTGGCGTCAGGCCAGGGAAGGTGTTGATCTCGTTGAGTAAGATCTCACCTTCTGGCGTGAGAAAGAAGTCGATGCGCGAAAGGTGTCTGAGCTTCATGCCATCGAAAACCTTCACCGCGTAGGCGCGGATCTGCTGGGCTATCTCATCACTCACCTCGGCGACGACCCGTGTAGTCGCCTTGCTGTCGGCGGCATACTTCTCGTCATAGGTGTAGAAGGTGCCACCGGCGCAGATCACCTCGCCAGGCAGGGTGGCAACAGTCTCACCACGATACTGATAGACGGCGACCTCCAGCTCCCGTGCCTCAATGGTTTTCTCGACCACGACATAGGGGGAGTAACGGAAGGCATCTTCCAGAATGGCTGGAATTTGGGCGGCGTCATCGACCCGATAACAGCCCACAGAGGAGCCCTGTGAGGCGGCCTTAACGAAAACAGAGCCCCATTTTTCCAGTGCATCTGCGGTTTGGGCGATCGCCTGCTCGTCCAGTTGATTCAGGAAGAGATAGGGAGTGTTAGGGATCCCTAGGGCGCTAAACCACATCTTGGCGGTGATCTTGTTAAAGCAGTTGCGCGAGCCCTCGGCGTCACAGCCGAAATAGGGCAGATTGATGAGTTCGAAATAAGATTGAATATCACCTGTCTCGCCTGGATAGCCGTGAATACAAGGGATCACATAATCTACTGGCCATGGCGAGAGGCGCTCATCTTCGAAACGGATCTCACGTCGATTGGTGAGTTCACAGGGCTCACCGGACTTGGTGTGATAATGACCCTCGGCGTCCAGCTCGACGCGCAGCACATTAATATGAGCAAGTTTTGCCAGCGAGGTCTCGAAGTAGTTGGCCGACAGCAGTGAAATGGCGTGTTCATCACCGCCGCCACCGCATACAAGTAAAAGATTGATCGGATTCATCGGGTCTCCGTTTTCGACTCAGTATCGTTTTCCATGCTCACTATGACGTGATGATTTATTTATGCAAGCCTTGGATGCACCATAAAGAAAGCTTAATGTCTGACCGGGCATTTTGTGGCCGAATTAGCCGCCAGGCAACACTCTATCTATGGTTCCAGGGCGCCTGGTAGAGCGCCTCATAATCCGCCTGCTGCAGCACAGTCACACCCACCGCCTCGAGAAACAGCGTCTGTCCCTGGCAGATGGGCTCACCGGCGTAGACATAATAGGCCTTGCGTCTGCGTTCGGGAAAGGCCTTGTAGAGCTTGGCGCGCTCGATGAGCAACCAGCGCAGAAAGATCTCATTGCTCTCTAGTCCTAAACCGATAAACACCAGCTCGTTATGCAGCAAGATGTTGAGCCAGGTGGTATTACCGCGCCAGTTTTCCTTGAGTGCCTGCTTAAAGCCGCCGCCCAGGTGACCCTGATGCAAGATCTCTCTGGCCCTGTCGACCGCGCCCATGTAATGGCTCAGTCCCAAGCGAACGCTACGGGCATACCTTTGCATGCCGTTGATATGCCAGATGGCAAACGCCTGCGTGGGTGAGTCGATGGGGGACTTGGCGAAATAGCTCGACCAGGGGTAGAAGTCGGTAAAATGCTTCGCCTGTAGGTGATGTAACTTTAGCGACTGGCTCGCGGCGAGTGTCTGTTCGAAGTTGGTGGTCAGTATCGGGGTCTGGGTCGCCTCCGCCCAGGCCACCAGATCTTGGTGCTGGCGCTGGGGTTGCCAGCTCGACATCAGCTCACAAAACTCTTTCTGTAGCTGTTTGTTGGGGCGCTCACTTATCAGATCCAGTGCATCATAAAACTCAGTGAGTGCTATGCCAGCAGGCACGCTTGCCACCTCATCGCCCCGATGGGCACGCCACAGGCTGATCAGCATCTCATCCCAGGCGTTGTTGCCTTGAGTTTGCCGTGGGCTGTCATCCTTGGCGCGATAACGATTGATGCCGTTGCCCAGCACTAAGGCCCTTGGATGCTCGCTTGGTGTCTGGTTGAGCAGGGTGTTGAGTGTGAGCGTCATGCCTGCCAAAGCCTCTGAGCCAGCCCCGAGGTCCTAAGCGTCGCCTGGCGACAGGCCGCTTCGAATACCGCCTGACTGCCCAGACAGGTGAAGTGCCCCTTGGCGCGGGTGATGGCAGTGTAGACCAACTCCTTGGTGAGCAGCTGGCGCTGGGCGACACTGGGTCTTGGCGGCAAGACTAAGGCGACCTGCTGAAATTCGCTGCCCTGACTCTTATGTACCGTCATGGCGTAACAGGTCTCGTGGCTAGGAAGCCGTGCGGGCAGTACCTTGAGCAGGCTGCCATCGGCCTGAACGAAATAGGCCATCAGGCGGCGGGTGGCGCCGCTACTTGGAAGGATCACCCCGATATCGCCGTTAAACAGCCCCAGGTTATAGTCGTTGCTCTGGATGATGATGGGACGTCCGGCGTAAAACTCGCTAGAGGGCTCGATGAGCCGAGCATCTTTTAGTGCCTGGGTGACGGCCGCATTGATCCCCTCTACACCATATTCGCCGGCGCGCATGGCGCAGAGGATACGGTAATCGTTGAAGCGAGCGATGATCTCGTTGGCTATCTCATCAAGCTCCTTACCATCGGCGCTATCTTCGCTAGCTAGCTGCTTTACCATGGCAAGATAAGGACTGTACTGCTCGACGCTCTGGCTCATTAACGCCGTGAGTCCTGTGTTGCCCTGAAGCGTTAGCTGATGCTCAAGCCAGCCTAGCTCGGCATACCCGCTCTGCCAGACGTTTAATATGCCTGCCAGGTCACGGCGGTTTACGGCGCTGGCCAACAGGCCGATACCGGCATCGCCTTTAAATCTGTGGCTGTGCATCAGCATGGCTAGGCTATCGCCCAGCGCCGGATGCGCATCTACGTAAGGGCTGAGATCTTCGCTAGTGAGTTTACTGAGCAGTGTGGCCTTCTCATGTGAGTAGCGCATGCGCCAGCCACTTTCCAGTGAGTCTGTCTGTTTTAGCCCGGCGCAGATATCCGCCAATACGGCGCCAGCCTCGACCGAGGCGAGTTGGTCCTGGTCACCCAGCAGGATCAGCCTGGCATGGTCGGGCAGCGCTGCTAACAGCTTGTGCATCATGGGCAGATCCACCATGGAGGCCTCATCTAGGATCAAAAGATCCAACCTAAGCGGGTTGTCCCTATGGTGCCTGAATTTGTGAGAGCCTGGGATCACCCCCAAGAGGCGGTGCAGGGTGGCGGCCTCTTCGGGTACCTGCTCTAGCTGTTTAAGATCTAGCGTGTTGTCATATTGGGCCAGCTCCTGGGCGAGTCTGGCCTTGGAGGCCTTGATCGATTCGCTCAGACGCGCGGCGGCCTTGCCCGTCGGCGCCACCAGCTTGATGGTGAGTTGCTGCTCCAGACAGAGCAGCAACAAGAGCTTAGTCACTGTGGTGGTCTTGCCTGTGCCTGGCCCACCGGTGATCACCGCCAGCTTCTGGCTAAAGGCGGTGGCGGTGGCGATCTTCTGCCAGTCGGGCTTCTCGGTTTGCGCGGCAAACAGGATGTTAAGTATGCTCGCGACCTTGTCCGGCGCCACGACAGTGAGCGGCTGATTGAGCTGTTTGAGACGCTCGGCCACTTGCGTTTCAAACTGGTAGTAACGCTGCAGGTAGAGCCTATCGCCATCTAAGATTAACGGGGTATCCAGCTTACCATCGGCAGGGCTAACGGCCTGATAGTTAATCAGGTGCTCGGCGAGCGCTTGTGGCGACAGGTCCAGCCGACATTGAGAAAGCTGCTCATGCAGCGGATTGTCTCTGTCTATCTGAGCTAGGGGAAGACAGGTGTGCTGCTGGGACAACTGGCGGCTGAGCAGGGCGCAGATCAGGGTAAAGAGATCGTCGCCATCGCCGTGCAGCGCCTGCATCTGCAGGGCAAAGTGGCGATCCAGTGGCGTGAGCAGTCCCTTCTGCTGCCAGAGTTTAAGGAGCTGGCTGAGTGGCTGTGCTAGCTGGATCATAGGTCTAGCTCTCCTTGTGCTGGGCTAGGCGGGGTGTCTGTCTGTGGACTCGCTTGTGGTTTCCCTGCTTCTTGTAAGCCTGCCTGCTGTGAATCGGCCTGTGATGCAGTCGGCGACTTTTGGCTGAGCAGGGTATCCAGCGCCTCAATCAGCGCAAAGGGTGGCTTGTCGTAATAGACGCCGGTCTGTGGCGACTGAGCCGACATGCCCCGCAGGAAGAGGTAGTAACAGCCGCCCACATGCTGCTCATACTGGTAGCCGGGCAGGCGCAGTTTGAGATAGCGATGTAGCGCCAGGCTATAGATGATGTATTGCAGATCGTAGTGATGTCCGACGATCGCCCGCGCCATGGCGGCGTTATCATAGTGACTCAGATGATCGCCCAGATGATTGGACTTATAGTCGGCGATATAGAACTTGCCTTGATATTCGAAGGTTAAGTCGATAAAGCCTTTGAGCATGCCTTGCAGGGTATCGAAGTTAAGCCCTGAACCGTAGCCGTATTGGCAGAGGAGCTGATTAAGCGCCGCGGCGTCGAGCTGGCCTATGGGCATATAAAACTCCATCTCCACCAGCTTTTGTGCCGGGCTGAGGCGTGCAAGGCGCAGCTGCTCGCCATCGAGCGGCGTATGCAGCAGATCCAGATACCAGTCATGGAGCATCGCTTGCCACTGTTCGCCAATGCCAAAGCGCTCCATCGCCTTGGGCAGTTCTTGGCGCAGTGTGGTGTCGGCGTCGGTGAAGTCTATCTGTTCCAGCACCCAGTGCAGGAAGCTACCTGCGTTGGCGCCGCGCTCGAAACTAAAGCGGGTCACTTGCTCGCTGTCTGTCACTAGCTGTTCTAACTCGGGAAAGGCCTCATCGCCCATGCCAGGACTTACCTGCTCGTGGGCCGAATGTTTCACCAGGCCTGAATAGCTGCCGACCCGCCAGGGGGTCTCGCGTCTGCGGGTAAGCGTTCGCGGTGCCAGGGTGAGTTCATGAGCGGTTTCAAGGGGCTCAAAGTCTCGCTTGGGCGCCGTGTTATGCACCAGGTCGACCGAAATATCTTCGCTGATGAGTTGCTCGGCGGCGGCCTGGATATCGGCAAACTCACAGGCCTTGGACTCTATCCCCAGCAGGTAGCCGATGGCGGTCTCGAACAACTGGCTGCTGATGCCATCACGCTTGGTGAAGCGTGAATGGTTGGCGATGTAGCAGTAACAGGCCAGCACCGGGCGGGTGAGTGCCACGTAGAGTAGGCGCAGGTCTTCGGCAAGATTCTCCGCCTTGTATTTGGCCCAGCCTTCATCTGTTTGGGTGATATCCCAAACCAGGGCATCTTGCTCATGATAGAGCATGGGCGCCGGCTTGCGGCGATTGTCCCGGGCCAGGCTGACAAAGGGCAGGAAACAGATGGGATATTCGAGTCCCTTACTCTTATGTATGGTGAGTATCTGCACCAGGTTCTGCTCGCTCTCCAGTCTCAGCTGCGACTCTTCGGTATTGCTTTGCTCGATCAACGTCTGTTGATACCAGTTGAGCAGGGCGCTGATGCCATCAAGTTCCATCGCCTTTTGTTGTAGCAGCTCGCCAAGGTGTCTGAAGTCGGTCAGGCGGCGCTGACCCTCTTCGCCCGCCAGTAGTCGCTCGATGAGGCGGGTATCGGCCGCAAGCGCCATCATGCAGGGCATGATCCCGCGTTTAAGCCAGGTCTGATGCAGGTTGTCGAAGGCCTCGAGCTGCTGCTGACGCACATCTTCATCCAGGTTAAAGCCATGTATCGCCTGGGCATCATAGCCCAGCAGGGCGGTGGCCATGGCGCCGCGCAGCGCGCGCTCATCCTTGGGATTGGCGATGGCCAGCAGCACCAGGGCGAGTTCCCTGGCCACGAGTGTGTCGAACACGCTGTCGCGGCTGAGAAACACGGCGCCGATATTGCGACTACTGAGCGCCGACTTGATATAGGCGGCCTCGTTGCGATCGCGCACCAACACGGCAATATCTTTCGCCTTGAGCGGCCTGTCCTTTATTAGGCACTCGCCGCGCTCAGCCTCGTTAAGTAGCCTGGCTATCTCGTTGGCGGCATCTTCTGCTAGCTGGCTGCGGGCGCTGGCTTTGTTCAGTCCGGTGTTGGGGTCTTCACTGAGCAGCTTGAGTCTTAGGGCGCTGCTTTGAGGAACCTGCTCAGTCAGGCGCTTCTCTGCCGCCATGGGCGAGGGCTTGATGTTCTCAAAGGGGATAGCCTGGCTGATGAAGGGGTCGTCGGTTCTTGAGAACAGCTGATTGACCGCCTCGACCATGGCTCGGCTCGAGCGGTAGTTGGTGTCAAGGCTGTAATGGTTTTCTGTCTGACCTCTGGCATGGATATAGGTATGAATATCGGCGCCGCGAAAGGCGTAGATCGCCTGTTTGGGGTCGCCAATCATCAAGAGGCCGAGGTCGTTATCCGCTAGGGTTGCGTCCCTCTGATAGATGCGACTGAAGATCTGATATTGCAGCGGATCCGTGTCCTGAAACTCATCGATCAGTGCGATGGGAAAACGTCTGGCAATGGCGCTCGCCAGGGCTCGTTCGTTGTCGCTCTCATCACTCAGGGCGTCAGCTAAGGCGATCAGCAGATCGTCTGGCGTGCGCAGATTCTTCAGCTGCTTCTGGGTCGCAAAGCGCGCCTTGATGCCATCGCGGGCGCCATAGAGAAAACTCGGGATCAGGGTCTCTATAGTCTGTGCGACGTGCTCAATATGGGCCAGCAGCGGGGCCTGCTCCGGGGTTGGGATCTCACCGCCCTTGTTGAGCTTAAGGCCACTTAGGGCCAGGGCGCCGAGGACCTTGTTATCGGGCAGGGACAGTGGCTGTGCCGCCCAGTTATCCATGGCGGCGAACAGGGTTTCCAGCTTGGGGTAGCCCTGATCTTTCTTACCAAAGCGGGTGCCGTTGAGCGGTAGCGCCTTGAGTAGCTCAATCGTCCCATCGCGTTCACGGGGCCAGATAAGCCGCAGTCTCGCCAGGCTGTGACTCAGGTGCTCAGATACCTTGGAAAAGGCTTCGGGGTGTGGTGAAACACTGGCCTGATTGGCGCCGAGCAGGGGCCTTAGCTGCTTGGTGAGGCCGTCGGGATCGCTAAACTTGTTGGCGATGATCTGTGCCAGATAGCCAGGTAGCGGATAGCAGGCCTCACGCCAGAAATCCCGCACCGCATGGTGCAGGTATTCGCTATCATCCAGGGTAAATTCAGATTCAAACAATAGCGACGATTCGAAGGCCATGTCGCTAAGAATGCGCTGACAGAAGCCATGAATGGTAAAAATTGCTGCCTCATCTAAGGATTTTAGCGCGAGATCGAATCGTTTCAGCGCCTGACTGCGCTGCTCGGCCCTGCCTCGTTGTAGAGGGTGTTAATCAGCGGATCGTCCACCTCCATGCCAAGAAAGGCGCGGTAGGCGAGCTGTATCTTCTTGCGGATACGATCCCTGAGTTCCTGAGTGGCCGCATTGGTAAAGGTCACCACCAGGATCTGCTCGCAGCTTAGGGGCGCGCGCTGGCTATCGCCCAGCAGCAGACGCACGTAGAGCCCGGCGATGGTGTAGGTCTTACCGGTACCTGCGCTGGCCTCGATGAGACGTGTGCCTGACAGGGGCAGGCTTAGGGGATCGAGTGTCTGTGTCGCCATCTTATTGGCCCTCCACGAAATCGGCCAGTTCGCTTAGCGGCGCCTTGTGATAGAGACTCAGCATGGGAGAGAGCAGGGCGGTTGCTATGGTGCCAAAACCTGCCTCGCTAAAGTCGCTAGGGAAAGTAAACAGCCGCTGGTAGTGGGCCTCCTGGCCTTCGCCCAGGTTAGACTGCTCATCCAGCCATTGTGGCTGGGCGGCGATTAGCTTGTCGCTATGCTCCCCTTCGGCCTCTACATAGGCTAAGGCGGTCCTAGGCATGAAGGGCAGGGGCTGGCACTGACCCTGATGGTAATGCTCGGCCCAGCGCGAGAGCTGATTGAGCGCCTGCTCGGGTGTTATCGGCGCAAAACCATGGAAATGGCCGATATCTAACAGGTAGCTGTGGCGCTGCCAGGGAGTGGCCTGATCCTTATCAGCAGCCGCATTGAGGCAGAGATGACGTAAGTAGACACGAATAAGATCTCGCGCGTTCGCCGTGCCCGGACGGTAGTTGACCAGCCCCTTGGCACTGATACCGTCTATTCTTCCCACCAGCGTCGTGGCGGCGCTATCACTCAACGTCAGGTCGATATCCTGAGTATGGCTGCTCTCCCCCTGTAGATAGAGGGTACGCCCCACCAAGGCGCGAATATCATGCTGATATTGGCTGAGTAGAATATCGTCGAAGGGGGCAAGTGGCAGCTGACCCGAGAGCCTCAGGCGCTGCAGCAGGTTATCCGATGGCCGCTCCTCGCCCGATTTAACCGCATCTTCAATCAGCAGCGATTGCAACTGATAGCGAGACAGGGCATTGAGGGCGAAGGGCTCATCATTTTCATCCATCTGTATGCTAAGACTAAGGTCCAGCTTGAGGGTGCGATTGAAAAAGTACTGCGCCGGGTTACGGAAGAAGCGGATCAACGCCGAGAGCTCCAGCGGCTCGTCCTTGTCTTCGTCGGCGATGAGGCTCAGTGGCTCAGTGATAAACTGGCCGGGCTGAGTATGGGGTGTGTCGTCTGCTTCAATCTCTTCCTTAGTATGAGTGGTTGGGCACCACTGCTCGCTATAGCTCTGGCGCAGTTGCTGAGCCCGAACATCACCATCCGGCGCCGCTTCTTGTGCCAGATAAAGGCGCTCGTCGAAGGGTTGTAGCGGCATAGTGACGATAAGCTGCGCTAAAATGGCCCGTTCGATTTGGGCGATATCCGCCGTGTCTGTGTCTCCATTGAGCATGTCTGCACAGGACGCCGGCAGGTAGCAGAGCTGGCAGTATTCGATAAGCTCAGAGACCAGCATAGAGGGGATGCGCTCGCTGTTATCCCGCTCGCTATGGCCGATATAGCTGATGTAGAGCTGCTCTCTGGCCGAGAGCAGCGCCTCTAGGAACAGGTATCTGTCGTCGAGTCGGCGGGAGCGGTCGCCCTTGCGGGGCCCATCCTGCGCCACCAAGTCGAAGCCCACGGGGTGCTGAACCCTGGGGTAGACACCATCATTCATGCCTAATAGGCAGACCACCTTGAAGGGGATGGAACGCATCGGCATCAGGGTACAGAAGTTGACGCTTCCCGCCAGATAACGCTGCCCCACCCGGGATTCGGTGAGGTGGCGGGTAAACCAATTTTGCATCACCTCGAGTTCGAGCTCGCTCTGGTACTCTGTGGCGGTCAGCTCATCACTCAGTCTCGTGATCGCCTGTAATAACTCCTGCTTCTGATTTAGCTCCTCCTCAATGCAGTCGTAGAAGGTTTCTACCAGTTTTTGCAGCTGAGCGATACGCACGCCGAGAGGGCAATGTGAATCGAGCTCCCGATTAAATTCATCGATCGCCTCGATAAAGTTGAGCAGCTTACCCAGGGCCTGGGCGGATTGTCCCTCGACGCCGGGCAGTGCCAGGTTGTCATGATAGATGGGGGCCTCATCGCTAAAGCTATAGCCTAAGATCAGTCGCTTGATGCCAAAGGCCCAGGAGTTATGCTCAAAGGCCGGCAGCTGCTGCGCCTGACGACTCTGCTCATCCCGGCCCCAGCGTACGCCTGCCTGTTCCAGCCAGCGGCGAATAAGCAGGAGGTCGTCATCATTCAACTCGAAGCGGCGCATCACTGCGGGCACCTCGAGTATGCCCAGAATATCGGTCAGGGCGAAGCGGCTCTTGTTGAGCCCAAGCAGGTGTAGGAAGCTGTTGATGAGCGGCGATTCCTGGGCCGCGCCCCGATCGGCGATGGCGTAGGGGATAAAATGATCGCCGCGTTTTGAGGCAAACACCGCATCTATGTAGGGTGCGTAGGCGGCGACATCTGGCATCATCACCACGATATCCTTGGGGGCGAGACCGTCTGATTGTGACAAGCGTTCCAGCAGGTGATCGTGCAGCGTCTCCAGCTCTCTTAGCGGACTGTGGCAGCTTCTTAGCGTCAGGGAATCATCGTCTCTCGCCAGTATTCGTCGTCCCTGGGTGGTGAGATAGAGCTCGGCGTCCGGCCCTAAGGTCTGGCCCCGGGTGCTCAGCTCGAGGATATCTTGCTGAACCCCTTGCAGCACAGTGTGACTGCCAGGGTCTTGGTAGCATTCGAAATTGAAGTTAGTGTCATTTTCCGGCAGCTCAAGGATAAGATCTAACAGCTCACGGCCCATCTTGCCGTTGTTAGCCAGCAGTGGATTGCCCACCTCGAGTTTACTCTCCCAGTCGATAGACAGTTGCTGCTTGCCGCCATATTGCAGCGCCATGCGCGCCCTGAGCTTAGGATCGACGATATCGCCCCAATAGTGTTGGCAGGGGCTGAGGTTGAGCATCACCACATCGATACGTTTGGCGAGGAAGTAGAGCACCTCAAGTGTCTGCGGCGCCATGGAGGAGATCCCAAAGGCAAACAGGCGTGTCGGTAGCTTGCTAAGATCGCACTGGGGATCGCTGAGGGCATCAAACAGCGCCTGGTGCAGGTTGGCCCTGTGATAACGGCTCTGGTTCAAAGTGTGATGATTGTAGTGGATCAAAGCGCGCCACAGCACGCTCTGCCATTGCTGCGACCCATCCAGTGGACGCTCCTTAGGCGGCAGACGATCTTCGCCCTGTTCCCAGGCCAAGATCCAGTCCGGACGATAGACCAGATATTGGTCGAAGATATCGGCTATCTGGCTGCAGAGCTGAAACAGTTTTAGTGAGTGCGGCGCCGCGCTGTCCTCGAGTATGGCATCGTCCTTGAGGTAGTGAGCTAAGGGAGCGAAAACCTCCTCAGATAGCAGGTCGGGCAGGAGTTCCATCAGCTTCCAGGTCATGGCCGGTTTGGTGAAGGCGTTCTCCTTGGGGACATCGGGCAGCAGCTGATGACACAGCTGCCAGATGAAGCTCGACGGCAGGGGGAATTCCAATGCGGCGGCGACGCTGTTTTGCTCGGCGATGGCGAGCCTCAGCCAGGTCGACATGCCGGGGCTCTGGACTAAGATCTGTTCGTTGCTCAGTGGTGACTGACCCGCCGGGGGCGTCTGCAGTTCGTTGGCTAGCAGCTGCGCCAAAGCCTCCATTCGATTCGATTGCACCAAATACAGCATGAGATCACTTATCCATTTCGTTGTTGTGTGGCTATTCTAGGGCATCTGGGTTATCCGGCCAATCCTCGCCGGGCGATATCGGTGTAATTCGATAGCCTCGCTCAGTTTATGCTTATTTTTCACAAATTTTCAATGGCTTTGCGAGAACTGGGCTCATGATTGTCTAAGCAAGTATTCAGAACCCTTGGTTTTCCTTGCGCAGGTTAAGCCTTGTTAGTCTTAGTCTTAGTCTTAGTCTTAGTCTTAGTCTTAGTCTTAGTCTTTAACTGGCCTCTAACGGGCCCTTAAGTTTCAGGATGGCTATGCGCAGCCGGCGTAAGTCCTGTTTAAGCTGACGCTTGAGCTGTTTGCTGGCCCTTGTTGAGGGCACGCGATATTTCAGCGTCATGTAATTTGTGGTGTAACGCCTCATGGGCTCGCTGAGCGCTGGCGCCGCGGTCAGCACCCGATTTTGATAAGCATCCACAGATTCGCCTTGGGCGCGGGGCAGACCGCGTTTGGCCAGCATGGTACAGATCTGCTCGAACCCGGCGACTACCGGGTCAGGATGGCGGCTAAAGCGCAGCAGGCCGACACTGTAGGCGATAAAGAGGGCGATAACGCTGAAGGAGGCGATGACAAAGATGGCTACCTTGGTGGCGTTGATCTCACCCAGGAGCTCTTTAAGCAATTGAGTTTGCCTGTCTTCGTCGAAACCCAGCACCCACTTGCTCCAGTAGTAATCTATGCTGGCCAGGGACATCCTTAAATTGTTGAGCAGAGGATACTGGCGCAGCCTCAGGCTGCTGAAGGGGTTATTGATAAGATAGCTCTGCTCGGGTGAGAACAGGGCATCGAATCCCGCCTCGACCCGTTCGGGGGCGATCATGGCTGTGGGATCGAAGCGGGTCCAGCCCTTACCTTCGAGCCAGACCTCGACCCAGGCGTGGGCCATATATTGATAGACGCTGAGGTAACCGCCAGCCTGGTTCCACTCGCCGCCCTGATAGCCCGTTACCATGCGCGCGGGCAGGCCTGATTGTCGGGCGAGGAATACCATGGCACTGGCATAGTGGGCGCAGAAACCGGCGCGGTTCTCAAACAGAAAGTCATCTATCTGCTGCGGGCCGACCCGAGGTGGTTCCAGGGTGTAGAAAAATGGCGCCTGATTAAAGAGTGTCATGATGGCGTTAAGGCGCGACTCGGGCGCGGGATACTTGTGTTTCAGCTTAAGCCCCAGCGCCCGTGACCTTGGATTTGACTCCTTAGGGAGTTGAAGATTGCGCTGCCTGAGTTCAGGCGAGAGTCGGCGATCGAGTTTCGCCTCTGGATAGGAGCTGACTCGATATTGATATTTCTGACTCAGGGGGGCCTTGGCATACAGACGGCCATCGGGTAGCTCAAGAATATCTCGGGTATTGGTGTAGGCGAGGTCCAGACCAAACAGCCAGTTTTGGTAACTCGGCTCGGCGATCACCTCGTAGTTTACCGGCGTACCTTCGGGATTGGGGCGAGCATTGGTCTTGACTCGTTGTCGTTGTAGCGTCTTAATCTGCGGATCTTGGGTCCAGGTTTTGCCGTCGTAGTGATCCAGCACCAGAGCGCGCCAATAGAGCTGACTGTTGGCGGGGCGGCGATTGTCGAAGGTGACGCGATAGGCCAGGGCGCTTGAGCGGGTCAGCTTGCCGATATCGCCAAAGGCGAGTTCGTCGCTCAGTCCCGTGGTGGCATTCTTGGGGTTGGGCACCAGCCAGAGCGGTGGCAATCTGGGCAGCACCATAAACAGGACTATGGCCAGAGGCAGGCTCTGCAGCATGAGCTTGGCCCCTAGCTTGGCGGTCCGCCGAATCGAACTGGCGTTTAGATAGAGGCTGACCAATACGCAGATGTTGATGGTGGCCACCAGAGTTAATTGCAGGGTGAACCAGAGGCTCTGTCTCTCGATGAGGGTAACGGCGATCAGGAAAAAGCCCACCAGCACCACGGCGCGGACGTCACGCCTGTCGCGCATCTCGATATATTTGAGGGCGTAACCCAAGATCAGCAGGTTGATCAAGCCGTTTAACAGGCCTATCTGCGCCGTGACTAAGGCCAGAGTGACGGCGGAGGCGATCGCCAGTGTGGTCACTAGGTATCTGGGGGGCTTAGCCACCTTACCGACAAAGATCCCCACCCGCCACAACAGGCAGATGGCGCAAATGGCCATGCTCCAGGGCGTCATCTTATCGTACAGGGGAGCCAATACGCTGAGGTTGACCAGCAGCAGCCAGAGCAGGCTCTGACGGCCTATGTTCTCACTCTTGCTATCGGCCATGGCTGGCCTCCAGATGGTCAGGATAGACGGCGAGGGTGCTGAGCACCAAGTGTCTATGTTGCTCGCCGCTGCCAGGCATCAGTGTCTTGCCCGGCAGCTTTAGACCAAAGATCTGTCCCTTGGCCGAGAGCCTATCTGCCGCCCAGGTCAGCAGGCTCACTTGCTCCTCTAAAGGCGCATTAGTGTCTAAGGTCAACCATTGGGGCGCGCTCTGGGGCTGCTCAAACTCTTTGGTGAGCATGCCGCGTCCCTGTGCCAGCTGCTTCCAGGCGATCTGATTGAGCGACTCACCGGTGACGAAGGGTTTAAGGCCGTGAAACTCCTCGACGCCGACGACGCGCTTGCCCCTCTCTTTTGCTTGATGATCATCGCCTTGCTGTTCGGCGCTTAGTTCATACTGGCCCGGTTTAGGCTGTGCAAACGCTATCTGAGCGTTGGCGAGATCCACATGGGACCAGGCGCGGCACAGCCCCAGCGGATAGCGGCTCTCTACCCTGAGGCGGCCGGGCGCTACCCATCCTCGTCGGCTGTTACTCAGGGGGAGCAGGGCCTCCTGGGGCTTATCGTCGATTCGGTTTAGGGTCTGTACTCGCTGTTTTTCATAGCTAAGCTCCACCTGATGTTGCACCTGCTTGGCATGGAGGATGACGCCATAGAGCAGGGTCTCGCCCGCGTAGGCTTCGGGTCCTGTCTTGGATTCGAGTGTCATGCCAGCCAGGTTGCGATAGCTGTAGATGATGCAGGTGTTGAAGAGGCTAAGCAGTAAGATAGAGAGTCCGATCACCAAATTATTCTGGTAGTTGGTGCCAAAGAGAAACAGCAAGACCACGAACAGCAGCCAGAAGAGGCCAAAACCCGTGGGCAGGATAAAGATACTTCGGTGGGCCAGGGTCACCTTATTGCTGGCGGGCAGGCGTCTGGCGATCCAGGCCTGCCACCATTGGCTGAGTCGGTTTTGCTTTACCTTAGTATTCGCCATGGCTTATATCATATGGGCTTATAAGATGGGGTTAGTGCTCGCGAGCAGACGCTGAGAGAGGGCCTCGCCCTGCTGCTGGCTGGTATGTCTTAGTCTGTGTTCGGCCACGGCGGCAAATACCGCCTGTACATCGTCGGGAACCAGATAATTACGTCCCTGAATGAAGGCCCAGGCCTTGGCGGCACTGAGTAGCGCCTTGCTTGCCCTAGGGGAAAGTCCGTAACCTTCGTTGAGCTGGCGTGAACCCTTCACCAGCGCCAGGATATAGTTGAGCAGCGCCTCGGAGGCCTTGACCTTACTCACCTGAGATTGCAGCTCAATGAGGGTGAGAGGATCGATACAGGCGGGCAGGTGCTGTAACTGGGGCGAGATATCTTCTCCCTTTAGCATGGCCATCTCGGCGGCCTCGTCAGGATAGCCGATGGAGATCCGCATCATGAAACGGTCGAGCTGGGATTCCGGCAGGGGAAAGGTACCCGACTGTTCGCTGGGGTTCTGGGTGGCGATGACGAAGAAGGGGCTCGGCAGGGCATGGGTCACGCCATCGACCGAGATCTGTTGTTCAGCCATGGCTTCCAGTAGCGCGCTCTGGGTCTTGGGGCTGGCACGGTTGATCTCATCGGCCAGGATCATCTGTTTAAAGATGGGACCAGGATGGAACACAAATTGGGATTGTTCCTTATCGAAGATGGAGACGCCGAGAATATCCGCCGGCAGCATGTCGCTGGTAAATTGGATGCGTTGATGGCTTAGCCCCAGGCTTTGTGCCATCCCCTGAGAGAGGCTAGTCTTGCCCATGCCCGGCAGATCTTCGATCAGCAGGTGTCCCTTGGCGAGGATACAGGTAAGGGCCAGCTTGATCTGATGGGGCTTGCCCAGCAACACACGTTGCAGCTGGTTTAAGATCGCCGTGATGCTTGAATGAGACATGGAACTCCTTATTGCGAGCACTCGGTAGTCAAAATAAATCCTGATGATGACCTTTAACTATGAGGCAGAAGTCTATGATTGGCCAGCTTTTTTAGTCGAATTATCGAGTGAAATTTCAAGGGGATATTTGCCAGATTTTTGACATGGCCTCTAAGCTCGCCACGATTGGCGAGGCTGGTTGTATGCACGATGCCGGCGCCATCCTCTTGACGGGGCAATCGTTTGATAAAGAGGCTTACAGGAGCCCTAATATTTAAAGGCCAACTCCTGGGCGGAAAAGAGGGCGACGGGCTTTTGCTGTCTCGCCTGGTAGATGGCGCGATAACTCAGCACCGCCTGCACATACTCGCGGGTCTCGGTAAAGGGGATCGACTCGATAAAGGCAAAGACATCCAGCTTGCCCTGGCTGCGTTCCAGCCAACGCGTGACCCTGTGGGGGCCGGCATTATAGGCGGCGGTGGCCAGCACTCGGTTACCATCGAATCTGTCGAGCAGTGACTTATAGTAACGGCTGCCAAGGCCGGTATTGAGCGAGACATCATAAAGGCTCTTGCTGCCGCGGTACTTGATGCCATGTTTGCGCGCCGTCTCTTTTGCCGTGGCAGGCATCAACTGCATCAGGCCGCGGGCACCCACGCCTGAGGTGGCGTAGGGATAAAAGGCAGATTCTCTGCGGGCGATGGCGCGGATCTCATCGATATCGACCCCGGCATTTTTGCTGGCGGCCTTGAAGGCCTCGTCGGCGGCATAGGGAAAGCGCAGCGTCATGTCGTTCCACAGCTGCCCCTGTATGCTGGCCTGTACTGTTAGGTCGTGCCACTGGTTGCGGCTCGCCAGCAGGGCATACTGCGCCTGTTTCTGCTGCGGGTGGCGCCCAAGTAGCAATACCCATTCGGCGCGGGCATCAATTTTTTTATCCAGTGCCAGTAGCTGCTCAACCCGGGCAAGCCCGAGATCCTGCGCGAGCAGGGGCGTGAGCTTGTCGTCGAGCTGAGTGTCGAACTGTGCCAAGTTGATGGTGGTCGAAACCAGATCGGCGGCGGTAAAGCCATAGAAGTTTCGCTGCTTACTCAGGGCGGGCAGGGCTGTATCGGCCACCTTAGTACCTGTCTCCGTCTGGCGCCTCGCTATCCAATACTGCCAGCGGGCTTTCTGGCGTTTGGATTCACTTAATAGCGGCAGATATTTGTCCAGACTCTTATTGTCGGCCTCTCTTATCGCCCAGCGCAGGCGTAGCGCCTTAAGATCGTCGCTGTCTGTCTTAGGCAGGCGGTTATCGACGAAGGCTTTGAGCTCTGTCTCCTGGGCAATCAAGGCGCGTTTCATCAGGTAGCGCGCCAGTTTTTGTGCTTGATAGTCGCTGAATCTGTGGGCCTTCTCATATTTTTGAAACAGGCTGACCGCCTTGATGAGATCTTTTCGGGCCAGGCGCCTGAGACCCGCATCGACGATATCGCCATAGATGGCGGCCTTCACCTTAAAGCGTTTGGTGTGTCTCAGGGTGCGGGGGTCTTGATAGACGGCAAGGAGCTGTTTGGCCTCTTTCTGATGAGCCGTCACCTTACTGGCCAGATATTTGAGCAGACTATATTCGCTTCCGTTGAAAGCCATTAGCATGCGCGACCAGAGCAGCGATTGACTGCGGTGTCCGGCTTTCTCCCAAGCGGTAAACAGAGGATCGCACTCCTTGGGGCGCGAATGTCCGTGAAGCCAGAGCTTCTTGGCGCCTTCGAAGGCCTTGGCCTTGTCGCCTTGGCTTAGCTGGGCACGGTAGTAATAGCATTGCAGGCTGATGCTGCGGGGCTCTTCTGGGCTGATGGTGAGAAAGTCTTGCCAACGCTTTGTTTTACCGGCGCTTTCAAGATAGCGGTGGCGAGCACTATTATAGAGCGGTGTGCCATTGAATCGCACCATCGCCTTACGCGCATCCTTGCCTGGCGCAGCGAGTATGTTATTTATTTCCGCGTGGTAGTCGAGATAGGGGGTGAGCGGGTAGCCATTGAGCTGGGTTCTCAGGGTCTGATAGCGTTCCAGTTTGCCATCATCCAGCGCCTCTCTGGCGTCAAGGTAGCGCTGCTGATTCTGGGTTAGGCTAGCCGCCGACAGCGTCATGGGGATGAGCGCACCTAAGCCTATGAGGAGATAACGTTTAGCCTGAAAAAGTGTGCCTAACCGCTTTGGCATTGTCTTCCTATCCTTGTCTACTGCTTTGCTCGATTCGCTCTGTGACGCATCTGTATTTGCTGGAGTGTAACGGTTGATCAATTCAGTTTTATGTCATGCTCCATATGTTCACTGAGCGCCTGATCGAGTAACTGACTATCCAGCTGCTTATTGGTCGTGACACCCATCTGTTGCATCTGATGGGCCTGGCGGATCAAGTTCCCTTTACCTGTGCTTAGCTTACCCATGGCCGCCTGATAGTGTCTGTCCAGAGATTCCACCGCGCGACCTATCTTCTCCATATCCTCGAGGTAACCACATAGCTTGTCGTAAATCTTGCCCGCCTGCTTGGCGATGAGCTGGGCGTTTTGGTTTTGATATTCATAGCGCCAGATGTTGTTAATGGTTCGCAGTGCCACCAGCAAGTTAGTCGGGCTCACCAGCATGATGTTGTTTTCCAGCGCATAGTTGATCAGGCTAGGTTCATGCTCGAGCGCCAACAGGAACGCGGGCTCCAATGGAATAAACATTAGCACATAATCCAGGCTTGTTAAGCCGTGAAGCGCCTGATAATCCTTTTGACTGAGGCCCTTGATGTGATTGCGGATCGATAGACAATGCTCCTTGATGGCGGCCGCCTTGACACTGTCATCATCGCTGTTGAAGTAACGCTCGTAGGCCACCAGGGACATCTTGGCGTCGATCACCACATCTTTGTTTTCCGGCAGATGAACGATCACATCTGGCTTGAAGCGTTTACCATTGTCGTGTTTGAGATCTTGCTGGGTCTCATACTCGTGACCCTCTCTCAGGCCGCTCTCTTGCAGTACGCGCTCCAGAATCACTTCGCCCCAGTTACCTTGCTGCTTGTTATCGCCCTTGAGCGCCTTGGTGAGGTTGATAGCGTCCTGACTCATTTGTAGGTTTAACGCCTTGAGTGACTCCAGCTGATGCTTAAGGGCGCTGCGCTCATTCTGCTCGACAGTATAAGATTCCTGAACCTGCTTTCTAAAACCTTCAAGCTGTTGTTTAAAGGGAGAAAGCACGTTAGAGAGCTGTTGTTCGCTCTCATGTTGTAAACGCTGCGCCTTAGCATCAAAAATTTTGTTGGCGAGATTTTCGAACTGTTGGGTCAGGCGCGACTCTGATTCGTGCAGATGTTTAATCTTGTCTTCCAGTGCCTGTTGCTCGGTCTCAAACTTGACCGTCAGCGTCTGCTGAATGGCGTTGGACTTGGACAGGGCCAGTTGGGTCTCCATCTGTTTGCGCTGGCTCTGCTGCAGTTGTTGCTCGAGATCGTCGGCGCGCTGGGCCTGGGCCTGGCTCATGCCGAGCAGATTAATCTGATGTTCAAGCTTCTGGTTGAGCTGGGCGACATCGCTGCGCTTCTCTTCCAGCGATGCTTCCAGCAGTGCGATGGCGGTGCTGTGCTCCTGGACTAGTTCCTCTCTTACCCTCTGCCATTTGCTGCGGGTGAGGCGCTGGTTGAGTAGGGCACCGATCAGCAGTGCTAACATGGCCACCGCGGCTAAGACGATGATTTGTGGGAGAGATAGAGGAAGTTGTGTCAACATAGTCGATACCCGTTATAAGCTTGGCGTTAAGCCTCTCATGAGGCCAATGCAGGTTCAAGGGGGGATAGGGCAAATGACGAACACTTGTTCGTTAAATATTATTTAGGTGAAATTTTTTAAGGGTTTTGACTATCTAATTAAGCATGGGCTGAAACGCAAGGTATATAAGGTGGTAGCAGATATGGCGAAGGGCATCATAGGAACGGGAAGAAAAGCTTGGCAGGAGAAGAGTGCACATGTCACGCCAGAGGCGGTATTTAACGATAGACGCAATATCGTCAAGGCACTCGGTCTGGGTGCGCTGGGAGCCAGCATTCCCGGACAGGTGCAGGCGGGACTGTTTGACCTGTTTGGTCAATCTGAGCCCCACGCTCCCTTTGTGACCCATCCGCTGGCATTTAGTCGCAACAATGCCTTTGGTCAGCAGGAGATCTTAACGCCTGAAAAGAAGGTGACGACCCACAACAACTACTACGAGTTTGGTACCAGCAAGACAGATCCTGTCGAGAATGCCCAAGGCTTCAAGGTTGATCCCTGGGTGCTGCGGGTCGAGGGCATGGTAGACAAGCCGCTCACACTGGATCTGGACGACTTGACTAAGTTGCTGCCACTGGAAGAGCGCATCTATCGCCTTCGCTGTGTCGAGGCCTGGTCTATGGTGATCCCTTGGGTGGGTTTTCCGTTAAAAGCCCTGCTAGCCAAGGCAGGGGTTAAGGCTGGTGCGACCCATGTGGCCTTTGAGACCCTGTTCGACCCCGACCAGATGCCGGGGCAGAAGAGCCGACTGATGGGAGGCGGTATTCATTATCCCTATGTGGAAGGGCTGCGACTGGATGAGGCTACCAATGAACTGGCCTTCATGGCCGTTGGTCTCTACGGCAAGACGCTGCCGCCGCAAAACGGTGCGCCTATCCGCTTGGTGGTGCCTTGGAAGTATGGCTTCAAGAGCATCAAGTCTGTGGTCAGGATCCGGGTGATGGACAAGCAGCCACCCACTAGCTGGAACCAACTGGCACCCCACGAATATGGTTTCTATGCCAATGTGAACCCTAAGGTTGATCACCCTAGGTGGTCTCAGGCGACAGAGCGGCGCATAGGTGAGGGCGGGATCTTCTCGGCGCAGCGCATCGCGACCTTGCCCTTTAACGGCTATGGCGAGCAGGTAGCCCATCTCTACAAGGGAATGGATCTGCGTCAGTACTATTAGATTCATTTGAATACAAGCGAGCCATAAAGAGGAGAAGTCTTTGTTTCGATTGCAAGCCAGGCATCTGTTGCCGCTCAAGCTAGTGTTTCATCTTATCGCCCTCGTTCCCCTCGGGGTGTTGGTGTGGCGAGTGCTAACCGAACAGCTTGGGGGCGATCCGGTGCAGTACATCATTCACTATACCGGGATGGGGGCGATCAATTCCCTGATCGCCGTGCTACTCATCTCGCCGGTGGCAAAGTATTTTAAGCTCGGGCTCTTGATGCAAACCCGCCGCTTAGTGGGCTTGTATGTGTTTGCCTATGCCAGTTTACACATCTTGGCTTTCTTGAGCCTCGACCTGCTGTTTGCCTGGCAACTGCTGCTAAGTGAGATCGTTAAACGTCCCTATATTATGGTGGGCGCGACGGCCTATCTCATCTTGTTGCTGCTGGCGATCACCTCGTTTGCCAGGGTTAGACGTGCCATGGGGCGGCGCTGGCAGCAGTTGCATAACTGGGTCTATCTGGTGGCCTTACTGGCACCGATCCATTTTTATTGGTCGGTTAAATCTGAGGTGATCGAGCCGAGCCTTTATCTGATTGGCTTGATCTGTTTGTTATTGATCAGAGTTAATTTTAAGCAGTTGCAGCGGCGTTTTTCACTGAGGACGAGCTAGGGTTATACCAATCGTAATAAATAATTGATCATTCTAACTGGTTAAAACGCTCGATAACTGCATTAATATTTTTAATTGTAGAATAACTACTTATCTAAAAATCTTGCTTTGTTCTCAAGCGTTTTTCCTGCGCTATTTCTGATCAAATACTTACTACTGTGATTGGTATTAATCGATCTCACTCTTGTCCACCTGCTGGGCAATCGTCTCGCTAAAGCGGTGGCTGTTACCACTGATCTTTTTGGCTTGATACATGTTGTCGTCGGCAATTTTGATGAGGTTGAGGCGGGTTAGCTCATCGCCCGGATACATGGCAACGCCTATGCTGACGGTGAGTGATACCGAGGTGCGACCACAGACGATAGGGGGCGAGACCTGAGCGATGATCTTGTCTATCACTATCGAGACTTCGGTGATGTCGTTGATGGGCTCGAGCCAGACCACGAATTCATCGCCTCCCAGGCGACCGCAGATATCGGAGCTGCGCACGGCGCTCTGTATTCGCCTCGCCGCCGTCGACAGTACCTTGTCGCCGTTATCATGGCCCAGGCTGTCGTTAACCTGTTTAAATTTATCCAGATCGATGAATAACATGGCGGCGTGCATCTGAGTGCGCTGGCAGCGGGCGATGGCCGTGTCTATCTGCCGCTCGAAGGCGCTGCGAGAGTAGAGGCCGGTCAGATCGTCGTGTTCCGCGACATATTTTAGCTTCTGGGTCTGACGCTTGAGCTGTTTGGTCTGCGATTGAACCTCGCTCTGCAGCGCCTCCTTGCGTATTGTGGTCTCTTTGAGTTTCTGGGTCATGGCGTTAAATTTCTGCGCGAGTATGGCGAGCTCGTTGTGATGAACAACTTCAATATTGCTGTCTAGATCGCCCTGGCTGAGCCGTTTGATCCCCTGTTTCATCGGATGCAGGCTCTCTCTGAAGGCCTTGAGGGTCGAGATGGTAAACAGCAGTGAGATGATGGAGCCCGCCAGCAGGAACAAGATAGTTGAGGAGAGGATCTGTGATTGCTGCTCGGCTAAGCTGTCGATCACCTGGCGCTGCAGACTGGTGAGATCTTCACTCATGGACTGTATCGTGATGTTAAATCGGGTGGTTAACATGCCTCGGGCAGAAGTGATGCCACGCTGTGGAGTCGAACTCATATGCTGCTGGGTGAGTTCGAGCAGCGCCGCGAGGCTATCCGCCTGACGATTTAAGTTGGTGGTCAATATCTTAGTGGATGGCGCGAGAAACTGGGCCTTGGCAAGTTTTTGTTTAAGCTCTTGATGGGCATTGAGCGTCTGGATCAATACTTCCGGGTCTTGAAACTCCTGCAAGGCCCAAAGCCGACTCCTGAGTATATCTATGTTGCTTTCCAGTTCCATGATGCTGGACAGTTGCCTCAGGTTATCCTGCTGTATGTGTTTCAGGCCGGCAAAGGTCAATAATATGGTGGTCGTCAGGAACAGACTGATAAAAAGCAGCAACTTCAAGCGAGTATTGATCATCATTTGCTGTTAACGTCCTAGGGTCTGTTTATCTTTCAGGTTTAATTTTTGTTCGATCTAAACGCGTTTTGCTCAAGGCGCATGCTGTGCGGCATAGTTATTCTATGTAAATAGC